>DYKD01000002.1:23286-44935 GCA_020722765.1 Brevinema andersonii
GTTTTTATAAAATAAAAATGTAAACCATTCCAACCATGCGTAGTCTAATAGACAGATGCTTATAAGGAGGTATCAAAATGAACGGTTTTATCAGAACGGGAATGGTGCTGGGCACGGCATGTGCTCTTCTTGTTGCCACACAGGTGATGGGAGATGAAGCACAGGCTAATCAGGAACAGGTCCAAGTACAAAACCAGGACCAGGGACAGAAAGGCGATGTAAAGACGCCTGTCATCAACAATGTTCAGAAGAGACAGGTTGCCAAAATCAGGAATGGTGTCAAAAGTGGGGAGCTGACAGCAGGAGAGGCAAGAGAACTTGCACAGAACCAGAAAGAAATCCAAGAAATGAAGCGGGAAGCCAAGGCTGATGGGAAAATGACAAAACAAGAGAAGAAACAGATTTTGAAAGAGCAGAAAAAACAGAAAAAAGAGATCAGAAAGAAGAAAAATAACGGCAAGAAGCGAAAATAATATAGCCCTTTCTCGTCCCGGACATTCCTAGAAACAGGGGTGTCCGGGATTTGTCATTTTTGAAAAGCTGTAAAACACAGTTATATTTAAAGGACAGGATCGAATTTCCATGCATTCCAGATAAGTTATTAAAGGATGTTTGATTGACAGACGAGACTCTGGTTATATCGGTTCAAAAAGGCAATGTATCCAGCTATGAGCTGTTGATAAGTGATCATCAGAAACCTTTGATGCGGATGGCCATGTCCATTTTGAAAAACGAAGATGATGCTGACGATGTCGTGCAAGAGACTTTTGTCAAGGCTTTTTTCGCAATACGGACTTTCAGGTTCAAGAGCGGTTTTAGGACCTGGCTAATCAGCATATTGCTTAATAATGTCAGGACAATGCTGAAGAGACGGAAAAACCATGTTCCGTTTGATGAGAATCTTGTTTCCAGCATTGTAGATGAACGGACTACAGGATCTGCTGAAAGTCATTCAGTCAATGAACTTGCAAAAACAGTACGGCAGGAAGCCATGAATCTTCCTTTGCATCAAAGGACAGCATTCATGCTCAGGGTTGTGGAAGAAAAGAGCATTTCTGAAATTGCAACAGAAATGTGTCTGAGTGAAGGAACTGTCAAGAGCCACCTGCACAGGGCTTTCACATGGATCAGAAAAAAACATGGCAGGATGTTCGGTTCTGTTTTTGGCAAAGGAGGATTTCATGGTTAAGAGGACTGATCCGGAGGAACGGTTCATCTTGAAGGTTTTTGATGAAGATGAAAAAGCGATTTCTGGATTCAATTTTGAGAAACAGAAGAGATCTGTCATGAACAGGATTGATCAGGTCTCGGTTTCTTCTGTCACCAGCCTGCACAAGGCCGTATGGGGGCTGAGTTTGGGGCTTGCTGCAAGTTTTCTTTTCCTCCTGATCTTATTGAATTCACCGATAATCCCGCAGAAGATGGATAATATGATGTATGGGGAAAGCGTGGAGATGTTCGCGGATCTGGATTTTTATGAGAATCTTGATGCGATCAGCTCCTTGACTGAACATTCTGATGATGGAGTTGACTCATGAAAAAAACAGGACTGTTCCTGCTTTTCTTTCTTTCTATTTCAACACTTGCCATTTCAGATACGAACTTGATGAATAAGGGTGTTTCTGGATCAACAGAAAGGACGAATTCCTTTTTACTTGCTAATCTTGATTTTTTCATGAACTTTTCCTTGTTTTCAAACAAGGATTTTGATGTCATGGGAGAATTCCTTCAATCAGAAAATTCCAAGACGAACAGGAAGGTCAAAAAATGAAATCACTCCATTTTCTGAAAAAAATCCAGATCATGATTTATGCCATCATAATATCATTATGCACCATGGTGGTTGCACAAGAACAGGATGCTTCTTCTCAAACACGTTGGGAGGCCCTTTCTGATGAACAGAAGGCTACTGTCATCAGGAATTTTGAAGCTTGGCAAAAAATGGGTGAGAATGAAAAACGCCAGACTTTGGCGAATTATCAGAAGTTCAGGAAACTGAAACCCGAGAATAGGGACCAGATCATTAGAAATTTCAAGGTCTGGAACGAACTGACACCTGAAAAGAAAAAAATCCTCAAAGATAAATATAAGAAATGGAAAAAACTTTCACCAGAACAGAAAAAAAAGGTCATAAAAAAAGTCAGAGATAAGCGAACTGGTGCGAAGAGGCGTAGATAGGTTTATTTTATCCAGGCTCCAATTGAGACTGAAACGGTATTCAGCCAGTTGTCAGTATAACCGTCACTGGGAAAAGCGCTGTATTCTGATGTCCCTTCGGCCCCCCCTCGCCCAGATATCGCACATTCAAGAAAAGGTCTGCGGCATGTGCCATCTCCTGATTCAAATTGGATTGAAGCGTTCCTTACCTGCAAAGACCGCATTGTCAATCCTGATATTCCTGATCAGCAGGGCTTTTGTGCTGATATCCAAAGGTTGGAGAAGAAATGTGATGCCATGTTTTTTATTTATCTGGACTTCAGTTGAATACCGGAGAAACGGGAAAAGGACATCCTGGTTTGCATCTTCCACATAATTGACCTGCGTACCGTTTTTTTCCAAATTGGATAACATGGCTTGGTACAGCTAGGAAGCCCGTCTCAGCAAACATCTGGATCTGATAAGGGGAATCTTCCTTATTAATAAGCGATTTTGTCTTCTTCAGCATGTAGTGTCAAAGAGAAAAGAATCAATATGAATGAAACCAATTTGGACATGTTGCCCCTCCTCGATTCTGACGCTTCGGAACACCCGAAGGGGTGCTATCGAAGGGAGGGGTCGGGGGTGAGGGATATTTCTTCTTCTCTCACATCTATTTCCCACTGAAGAGATTGTTCATCCATTCCAGAAAAGTCTCTTTTGGTGAAGGTGGAAGTGAGGATATGATGTCATTTTTCATGACAGCGGGCGTGTAGGGGCTCCCCTGTTTTACTTCCACATAGGACCTTCCAAAGACAGGATTGACAATACGCACTTTTGAATCCTGTCTTACAAGACCCTGTTCTGTTGAGAGAAGGAAGATCTGGGCTTCCATGAGAATGGTTCCCTTCTCATTTGTGAATGTGTTGATTTTCTTGACAGTGCCGATCCGGTTTCCCATGAATTTCACATCAGCCCATCTTTTCAAGCCATAATCTGATTTGAAGGATGCTGTCACTGTGATTCCTTTTTTGAACCAGCAGCGCTTGTGGATTGTGTGGATGATGGCAACAGTCAGGACCAGCAGGGATATGACCGCAATCCCAATAATCCAGCGTTTGACTATCAAGCCGCTTTCCAGTTTCCGTCTCACCTGAAAACGGTATTGTTCTTCTTCTGCAATGCGTTCTTTTTCTTCATTTGTAAGCATCTGTTTATTCCTTTTTTCCTTTTTTATCAAACAAGATTGTTTCACCTTTTTTTATTTCTACTGATGCCCCGTTTTTTTGGATGCTTATATCTTCAGCAAGTGTGCCGCTTCTGATCTGTCCGTTCGGATAAAAGGTCAGCTCATCATCCAAAAAGAGAAAAACATGTTGTCCGACCTTCAATTCGGTTTTCTCTTCCAGGTCGGCGGATTTGATTTTTCCGTTCTTGTAGAATGTGACTGGTCTCCTTGCAGCAATGGTCATCTTCTGTTTTCCTATGACAAGATCCTTGGGTTGGTCAGGAGCTATGGATTTGATTGCACCATTCGGATAGAACAGGACTTCCTGATAGTCATCAACAGGGAATGTGTAACTTCCGATTTTCAGGAGAACAAGGTCTGACAGGAAACCTGACTCTATTTTTCCTTTCTTGTTGAATCGCATAGGTGAGTTCTGTTTGAACACAAGGGTATTGCCACGGGTTTTCATTTTGACGCTTTCCTGCAGGTATCCGAAATGGAATTCGCCAGTGGGATGGAAACCTACTGATTCAAGCGGCAGGAAGGTGATGCGTTTTCCGGAAAGCACGAGGTTCATTGCTGATGCGGACGTTCCTGAACGGATCGACCCGTCCGGGTGAAAATCGATTTTTTTATTTCCTTTGAACTTGACATCTTTCCCACGTATGATGAGAGTTGTTTCAGATTCCGGTATGCATTCCTCTATCATGCCATTTGTGAAGAACGATAGGCGTGAATGCTTTTTCAACATGATTGTACCATGCCTGGTTTCCATCTTCAGTTCCTCATCTATGATCCCTTTGGAAAACTGGCCATTTTGATGGAAGAGGAGGTCTCCCTTCTTTGAAAACAGCATGTTTTTACCTGAGACCACAATGTTGGTGTTCGATGTTATTGTGATTTTTTCTTTCAGTGTATCGTCTTTTATCATGTCAGTACGGGCTTCAGGCAGCATCAGTATTGACATGAGGAAGAGGATGACAAATGTGGTTTTTTTGTTTGGCATGTTCTTCTCCTATTTGAAGAGCATCTTATAGCATTCGCTGGAGTAGGATACTTTCTTCACATAGTTTCTTGTTTCGTTATAAGGGATAAGTTCCACAAAAGAGACCTCGTCCCACGGTGAATACTTGGCGATCCATTTCGCAACAGCGTTCGGTCCTGCATTATAGGCCGCAGCTGCCTGGATTTCGTTCTTGAACCGGTTCATCATAGTCTGGATATAATAGGTTCCTGCAGTGATGTTCACAGTAGGTGAAAGGATGTTGCTGGATTCCATCTTGATATTCTTTTTGATCTGTTTGAATGTGGCAGGCATGACTTGCATGAGACCCATGGCTCCTATAGGAGAGCGTGCATCGAACCTGTACCTGCTTTCCTCTCGCATGATTCCATAGATCAGGCTCGGTTCCACCTTGAACCGTTCAGCGGATTTTGTGACCTCTGTGTGGTACCATGATGGAAAAAGCGATCTGACTACAGGATGCTCAATCTTATGGATGGGAAATGTCAGGCCAAGTATGCTTTTCATTGTTTCACTGTATTTGATCTGCAGATAGGGGTATTTCTGCACCAGGAAATAATCCGCAAGATCGCGATATGTCGCAGAGCCTTTTATATTTGCAACGAAAAGTTCCATGCGGCCTTCAGAATCCAGGAACCTGTCAAAACAGTAACGCGCACGTTCTGGAATGAGAAGGTTTGTCCGTCCAGTCAAGGAAGAAAGGTGTATGTTCGTCCTGATGATCAGATCCAGCTGTGCCTTGGTAAGAGTGAAGTTTGGGTCGTAGCTGAGCGCTTCCAGGAATTTTCTGTTGAGGACAGGTGGTTTATCATTTTTGAAATCAGCCTTGTTCAATGTCAGGATAGCAAGCTGTTTCGCTTCTGAGGAAAGGTTTTTGTCCTTCCTGATAATCTTCTGCATGTCGCGTAATGCAAGGAGTGTGTAGTAGTCTGATGTGTTCTGTCTGATAATATACCTGAGGTTGTCAAGAGCCATCTCCGTATTTCCGTTTTGGCTGAAGATGAGGGAGCGGAGATAGAGGTTGGCAGGTTCAGGTGGCAGTTTTGTGAGGAAGAAGAGCGTGTTTGTAAAATCCTTTGGGATGTAATAGGACGAGATCGCATGACGAAGGAAAAAGTCTGAAAGAGATTTTGTGTTGCTGATGGTTTTTCTGTTGTTCAAAAGCAGGGATTTTACATGATCAGGATTCCTGTTTTTGCTGATTTCAGCGATCTGGATGATTGCTTTGTCCTCATATTTTTTCAGCTTGCTTTTGTTTTCAAGTATGGTTCTGAAATTTGAGAGTGCAGTCTGGGTTTGTTTCTGGTGGTTTGCCAGGAGTCCTTGGAAATAGAGGAGGCCATCCTGCTGGTTGCTGTTCAGGAAATAAAGACCATACAGTTTGATGTTCTTTTCCGCAAGGATTTTGTCCTGTTCAACATCCATATCCAATAATATTTCAAGAGCTGTGAAAAGGTTCTGTGCGGAATTGGCTTTTTGCAGTGCGGTTTCCAGATATCTTCGTGTTTTTTTGGGGGGTAGCCTTGCCCTGATAAGTGTTTTGGCAAGAGAGATGTTCTCCTGATAGGTTGTGGCAGGATAGTTTGTAAGCAGGATGGCGGCTTTTACAACGTATTTGTTATTCCGTGCATCCCCGCCCGTGGCAATCACTTTTCTCAACCATGTCGCAGCTTCGGGATTACCTGTTTTGTGGAGGCAGTTTGCTATCAGGTATTGGTTCTTGCTTTTGTAATAGTTACCCAGGATATCTGTCAATCGATAGTAAGGAGCATCCATTTTTACAAGTGTGTCATAAGCGCGTTGGTAATGATGGTAGGCTTTGGAATACTCGTTCTTCTGTAAATGGAAGTCTCCCATGGCAAGGGCGGCATAATATTTCAGAAGGATATTTTGGGACTTTTCCGCTCTCCTGAGGTATCCGATGATATTCCTGTTTGTTGATGGACGAAGGATGGTTCCCATCTTGTAGAAAGCATGGTCTGAAAGGATCGGGTCGTTTGTTGCACGTAAGTAGTTTGAAAAGGCCTGTTCTTTTTGACCGAGTTCTACAAGAAGGTTTCCTCTTAGGTAGAAATCAGCAGGAGAATTTGTGGAAACCAGGTCAAGAGCTTGTGTGATCTGTCTTTCCTCATAAAGAGGACGGAGTCTCACAGAAAGAGAGGTATTGTCTGAGGCGTTTAAAAAGAAAGGCTGGAGAAAAAAAACGAATACTGTGAAAAAAAAGGCTTTTCCGTATTTTCCGGCATTCATTAGGATCCGATGATATCGGTCAGTTTTTTTGCAATGGTATGTTTAGGATGAGCACCGATCAGTTTATCCTTGAGTTCTCCATTTTTGAAGAAAAGAAGGGTAGGGATGCTGACCACACCAAACCGTGTAGCAATAGAGGGATTGTTATCAACATCCAATTTGCCAATAACGGCTTTGCCATCAAATTCCTTTGCCAGTTCAGCGATGGATGGTCCGATCATCTTGCAGGGACCGCACCATTCAGCCCAAAGATCAACTAAAAGCACTGGGGCTTTTTTAAGTTCTTCATCAAAGTTTGCATCAGAAAGAATGATTTCAGACATGGGAATCTCCTTGATTTTTCTGTTTTATTATAATGAACGATCTCCCGTTTGTCAAAATATTTGATTTTCCCCTTTCCCCTTCCAGGGCTGGAAGCCTTGAAAGGAAAGAATAAATCCGAATTATTCGGTGTGAACTTTTTAGTTTCTGTTATTGATCAAAAGAGGAATGTCGCAGATGTTTTAACTGAAAGATTAGAAATATTGGAGGTCAAGGCGAGGGCAGAACGCCGTTCAATGTTTTCGTCCAACTGACCCGTCACAACCTTTGCAAAATTGATTTTTGAGTAAATAACGGTTAGTTTGTAGCAAAGGTTGCGCCGGGTTGCCCAAAAATACTGCGCATCTGCGGCGAACGATGTGTTCAATTTTAGCGCGCTAGAAATAAACAATAAAGGAGACTGACCATGCCCGAATTGGAAAATAATGTTTCAAATAGAACATTTGAAGAATTATTTCGTTTTAACGTTCAATTTGAAATTCCATTTTTTCAAAGAGGTTACGCCTGGGAAAAAAAACACTGGGATCAATTATTCGTTGATATTAATGAACAGATTATTCCGGAAATTGAATCAGTAGATGATATTTCAGATGCAGAACACTTTTTTGGACCAATTGTTGTTTTAGAGAAAAGAAGTTCACAACTATCTTTAAGACGTTTTTTGGTTATTGATGGACAACAAAGAATTACTACTGTCTATCTGCTCCTTGCTGCAATTAAAAATAAACTTGAAGAAAAAACGCACCAATCACAAAAAGCATCTGAATACTGCAATATATTGAATAAGTTTATTTCTAATGAATTGCCTGAACGAAATACCGATGACTACAACAAACTAAAGGTTTTTAGTTCCAAAGGTGATCGATTACCAACATATTTGCTTGTTTTCAAAAATTCGAATCCAAACACCCCGTTTCTATCTGTAGACCAACAACGTTATGTTCCCGCAAAAAATAATATCGATGCCCTGAAAAAATATATTGAAAAAAAACTGTCAAAAGAATTCGATGATGTACCTGCCTTATGGCAACTCGCTCAAGTATTGTTAAAATCATTAAAAATTGTATGGATTGGATTAGACGAAAAGAAAGACGATCCACAAGCAATTTTTGAAAGTTTAAATGATCGCGGTATGCCATTGGCAGCATCCGAATTAATTTGCAACTATCTCTTTAAGCCGCTTATGGATTCTGTGACAATTAATCATGAAGAATATCACAATGACTATTGGTTAAACGCAATCGGGCGTATTGACTCAGAGGGTGATTTTGAAGATTACTTGAGAATTATGTTTTCAATAGGCGAAAAAAAAGTCATCGGACAAGGCCGTAGAATATATGTTCACTTTAAAAGTAAAAATAAGCAATTGACTGCCGAAAGGGCTAATCGTTATCTAAATGATATTAAAGCAAGTGTTGATATTTATAATCAAATTGTAAATCCAATAAAAAATCGACATTCAAATCAACTGATATCGGATTATTTGATTAAAATTAAATCAACACGAATGGACGCTCCTAATCCATTTCTTCTAGCCTTATTAAAGTCAAATAAAATCAATACTATTGACGACAGTACAGCTATTAGTATTCTTAAAGAAGCCCTGACGTTACTTGTACGTAGAAAAATGTGTGAGTTACAAACACAAAAATACGACATAATTTTCCCCAATATGCTTTCAAAAATAATTAACGAACCGAATCCTGCAAAGGCATTTAAGAATAAAGTCATTGAGGAAGGGTATTTTGTATCAGATCAAGACTTTGAAAATGCACTTATCAATAAAACATTGTACAGGCAAAGGGACTTGCCATTTACAAGGATGGTTCTCCAAGAAATTGACAAATCAATGCAAATTTATGGACAACTTCCTGACTATTCTACTCTTGAAACAGTTGAACATGTTATGCCACAAACCTTAACTGGTGAATGGAAAGCATATATTGGAGACGATATAAAAAATATTGACCTGGATTTATACATCAATTCATTGGGAAATCTTTGTCTATTAAGCCAACCTGCCAATAGCCATGCAGGTCAGGACCCTTTTGAATCAAAAAAATCTGATTATACCGATGTCAGTTCATTAACTGCTGATTTGAAAAAACGAATTTGCAAATGGAATATTGAAGCAATAAAAATACGTAGCATGGATTTGGCAAAAAAAGCAATGAAAATATGGGCATGGTCAGAATAAATGCGCGCTAAAACTGCATACTACTGCCGCTATGCGACACGGCTTTGGAGGTAAAGGCGAGGGCAGAACGCCGTTCAATGTTTTCGTCCAACTGACCCGTCACAACCTTTGCAAAATTGATTTTTGAGTAAATAACGGTTAGTTTGTAGCAAAGGTTGCGCTGGGTTACCCAAAAACACTGCGCATCTGCGGCGAACGATGTGTGAATGATGTCATGAAGTCCCAAAAATTTTCAGGAGGAGCTTGGCATGGATAATCCAATAAGGACAGGGGATGAGCTGAAAAAAACAATTGACAGGAACATTCTTCAGACTCGTGTTGTGGATTTTCACACGAAGCTGTTACCGTCGGAGTTCGGTTCTCTGTTCAAGGCTGGAATTGATAGCCTTCTCTCAGACCTGGTTCTTGTCCAAGAGTTTCATATTGGTGAACGTACAATAAAACCTGAACAGTTCGCATCTCTTGCTGTCCCTATGCAGGCAGACTTGGTATGGACCAAGCTTTTTATTGAGCACTCTCCGTTATCAGAAGCCCAGTCAGGAATAGTCTATCTTCTCCATCAGCTGGGTATCAATTCAGCATCACGTGATATCGAAAAAATTAGAAAGCAACTGGCTCTTCTTGATAAGAACGTTCTTTTGGATAAGGTTTTCGAGCTGGCAAAGCTTGATTCTGTTGTCATGTCAAATGATCCATACAATCCTGAGGAGAGGACTTTCTGGAAACAGGGAGTTTCTGTGGATGAAAGATTCAAATCTTCCATTTCTTTAGATTCTCTTTTTTACAGGGCAAAGCGGGTCTGTGGCGCAGTCAGGGATGATGGGTTAAGCATAAGTGATGACATGATCCCTTTAAAATCAGTTGATGCGAAAATATTGCAGCAACATCTCAAGCAGTGGATTGGCATTACCCAACCTGTATATTTTTCCCTCTCTGTTTGGTCTGGGTTTTCTAGCCAGACAAAATCCCAGGAAAGCCAGTTGCTTGACGAGGTTGTCCTGCCTATACTTCTGGAAGAGCGAATCCCCCTTCTTCTGCTTATGAACGGGGATAGGGATCTGAAAACAGAAATATCCTCACTTGTGAAAAAAAATCCGAATATCGATTTTTTTCTCTCTTCCTCAGAGGGAAACCCTTGGATGCTGGATTTGGTGCGTCATCACCCCAATGCACATGCTGTCGGTTTGCATGGTTCTCATAGTACGCAGTCACAACTGGACGAATGTATTGATAGCAGGATGGAACTGCTGGGAACAGGATTTATCCCTCAGTTTTCAAATGCTTCTGTTCTTGAACAGCTTGTCTACAAATGGAAAGGGATCCGGACTTCAGTGGGAAAAGCCCTCTATAAACGTTATGCACAGATTGTTCCGGTTGGATGGGAAGTCACGGAAAATGACATACGTAATGACATTCAGACCCTGTTTAATCTCAACGCGGAAAAACTTTTTAAAAGGTATTCATAAAATTGGATTTATCATATATATGTTTTAATCGTTTGCATGATGGAGCAAAAAACAGGGATTTTTTCACTCCTTGCTTTTGATCTGCAATCCCTGAAAATATAAAAATGCGCATGTTTGATAAGACCCGCATACTGGCTGCAGCCCGTGAAGATTCAATTTCTAGGGAGGCTTTTGACAGGTTTTTGATCTGGAACAACATCCGGTTCTATACAAGCCATGACGCTTTCAGGTGAAGTTGTATGGGCACAGCAGTTGTCAGGGCGGATTATTGATAATCCTGCCATATCTGTTCAAGGGGCGTTTGTTGTAGGAACTGAGACAGGAATTGTTTACAGGGTGAACATCGCTTCTGGTGCTGTATTGTGGGAAAAAAGTTTTGGCGATGCCATCTCCCATCCTTTGGTTCTGGTTGATGAGAATATTCGTGTCCGTGGCAACAGGATGGCTTCTGTTGATCTGTCCGGAACAAGGATATGGGAAAGGGATTTCAGCGGTGAGGAGATTGTTCCGCCAGGTAATGATCTGATGGTGTTTGATGACCGTATTCACATCATTGACAAGGTTACAGGTGAAACAAAGAGAATGTATACGAAGGAAGAAGGAGTGTATGTTTATGGAAGCGCAAAGGACATTTTCAAGTCTAGGAACAGCAGTTTTGAACGAATTCAATAAGGGAGGAACGAGCATATCTAGGAAAATTTCTGGATTTTTATGTTCATGTTGATGGAACACATTTCCTTACCTATGTATGGGGAAACAGCTCGCTTTTTTCGTTTAGGTTTTCCTCCTGTGGTCGATAATTCCAACACAGGAGTCTATCTATGGAAAACCGCGACCTTATCTGTTATGGGCAACCAGATCCTTTTCGCAAAAGTGCTGATGAGATGCTTCGTGATCTTGAAAATAGGATCAAAGGGAGGAAAAACAGGGAACTTGTTTTCCCGTTTAAGTTTTCTCTCCCTTCAAAACGGACTCTTCTCATATTCTCTTCCTTAATTGTGCTTTCCATGCTTTTTTTCATAGCATCCCGCCAGGTCTCTTCTGTGACTGTTGAAAACATGACAATAGACAGGCTCTGGGAATATAAGACTTTGGCACCTGTTTTTGCCACTCCTGCCATTGCTGATATTAACAATGATGGTCTTAACGAAGTGATTGTAAATTCTATGGATGGAAAGATGTATGTCCTGGATGGTACTAGTGGAAAACGCCATTTCTTTTTCGAGACTGAAGATCCATTGCTTTCTTCTCCTGTCATCAGGGAGAACAAGAATAAGGAGAAATGGATCATCTTGGCTGGTCAGGATAAATCAATCTACGCAATTTCTGGAAGTGGCAAATGCCAATGGTCCACAATACGGCAGGATATGGAGACTTCTGTTATTTCTACACCGGTTTTCGCTTCACTTAGCGGTGCAGATTCCTTGGATGTGGTCCTTGCAGGTTCTGATGGAAAAGTCTATGCTTTGAATGGGGACAGAGGATGGCGACTCTGGAAATCCCAAGAGACTGCGGGAAGGTTTTTTTCCACTCCTCTTGTAGTGAACATAAATGAAGACACTGTTCCTGACATCATTGTCGGTTCACCAAACAAGAGAATATATGGATTGGACGGTAAGACAGGCTTGAAACTTTGGGAGACTAAAGTGGAAGGGCCTGTCAATTCTTCTGCCATTATATTTGATTCAGGGTCAAGCATCGTATGTGATGAAACGGGAATCATCTACAAGTTGAAAACAGAAACTGGATTGATCATTGAGAAAATGGATCTGAACGCTTCCATCATCTCAACGCCAGCCATCATCAACAGACAGGTGGCTCCGGTCCTGATTGTTCCATTGAAAAACGGGACAGTAAAAGCTGTAGCAGCAGGAACGTTTAAGATGCTTTGGGAATACGACACCAAATATCAGGACCCTATTGTCTCTTCCCCGGCTATCTATGACATGAACAGTGATGGTTGTGATGATGTTGTCCTCACCTCCCGGAATGGATATCTTTATGTTCTGGACGGTAAGGACGGGAAAGACCTTGTTGCTCCCCATTTTGCAGAGAATTCAGTCTCCTCATCACCTGTTTTAGCTGATATAAACGGTGATGGTTATCTAGATATTGTTTTTGGGTCAGAGAATGGGAATGTCATTGCTTTGACTCTTAAGACAGTTCCCGACAGACTTGTCAAAAAAAACAGGATTGTCCATGGGACTTTTCTGAACCGTGGACATGAAAAGATTTAGGGTGGTATTCCTTTTCTGGATCCTGTTCTTGCTGGGGTCCGCTTATTCTTCAGATAATCCTATTGATGAAGTCCTTGATTATTCTGACTATTCCATAAGTGATATCAGTGTGCTGAAGAATGTTCCAGGTTCTTACAATAATCCAGGCAGTCTCATTTTTTATTTAAAAGTGACAGACTCAAAACAGACACCTCTCTCTTTCCTTTCAAGTACGAATTTCAGGTTAAGTGTGGGTGGCAGACCAGTCAGGAATCAAATCATCCAAAGCAGTGGAGATGGCTACAAGATTACGGTTCCACGTCTGCCTTTTCAGGCAAAGGACGGTACTTATCAGCTCCAGGTTTCTGTAGGTTCTCCAATTTCAGGTTTTTCATCAGGCAAGAGGATTCCAGTCAGGTATCATTCTCCTTTGATCAATCTTATTCTTGTTATTGACACTTCCACAAGCATGTTACTCAATGATCCAAAGAACAACAGGCAGACTGCAGTGCGCAATATCATCACCTACTCGTCTGCACAGGGGATGGTATCGAAAGTGGCTGTCATAAAGTTCAGTTCAACCGCAAGTGTCATTTCTCCGCTTTTGCCAGTACAGGACATGGTTGGTATTGATGAGGTCATCCAGAAGATTGATTCAACAGGTGAGACAGCGATCGGTGATGCGCTGGATAAAGCGTATGATGAGCTTGTCAAAACAGGAAAGGATGAGAAGACGATCGTAATCCTTCTTACAGATGGGGAGAATAATGGTCCTTGGGTCAATAACCATAAAAAATTCAAAGCCTACAAGACTCCGATCTATACTGTTGGTCTGGCAGGGAGTGTCAATGAGTCTTTTCTTAGTGCCATCTCAGAGGATTCAGGTGGAGAATTCTACCAGATTCCGGACAGCTTCAAGATCCAATCTGTTTACAGCAGGATATTGAATCTGGAAATCAACAGGAAGACCTTCCTCTCTGCTGAAATGGTTTTGAAGCCGGGGCAGGTAACCAACATCATCTTCAAACCGGACAGGACAATTTCAAAACTGAATATTTTTGGATACTCGTCTGGTTCAGGTATGCATGTAAATGTCCAACCTGAAATTCGCAAGATGAACCGGATCGCAAGATCCAACTTCGAGGCGTTTGAATTGAGGGGACTGAAAGCCAGACCCCATCTTTTCAGGATTAAGAATGATTCACAGGAAACGAATACCTGTTCGTTGGAAGCCTATGTGTCAGCGCGCATAGTGACAGAAAACCCACAACCCCGGAAGAGGTTCGCTCTTAAGGAACCAGTCCCTCTCTCATTGCTGGTTTATCAGGATGACGTGCCTTTGTCTGTTTCTGTCTCTTGCCGTATTGAATATAAGGGAAACTCCTGGAAACTTCCCCTCTATGACGATGGTTTGCATGGAGATGACCGGAAAAATGACGGTGTCTATAGGAATTTCTTTTTTCCAGAAGACCCAGGAAACTATGTTGCTGTATTGAATGTTTCAGGTATGAACCTTTATGGGGAGAGGTTTTCACGTTTTCTTCGCTTCTCTTTTACAGTCTCTGACAGGAAAGATATCCCATGGATAGTGACACCATTGAAGGTCGATTTTTCAAAAACAGGTTCTGAAATCGATTATTTCCGTTCTTTCGAGCTTGTCGATGTTTCCGGTTCAGACACTTCAAGTCATTCTGTAAAGTTGATCGCTCTTCCCCTTGTCTATGAAGGAAAAGAGACAGTGTTGAAACCTTCCTTAAAGCCGGATAAGTTCATTTTTGAATCAGGAAGAAAAAAACTTTTCAATATGTTTATCAGATTTCCAGCTGCTTTTGAAAAAGGGGAATATGATGGCAGGGTCGTAATGGAAATAGGGGAACGTTATATAGAAGTCCCTTGCTCTGTTGATTTCAGCCGTTTCAGGATCCCTGAAAACAACGACTTTATTTCTCCGCTTCAGGAAAGATAGAGAATCCTGTATTTCTTGAATGCTTTGCAGAGCACGTTTGCAGACCCGTCTTTCAGCTTTACCTTCCCTTTGAATGATGCGTCCTTGAGTCCGTTGGAATCAAGTCCTTGGAAAGCGTCTGTCGCTTTCTTGTTCAGAAGAAGCGACGGTTCAGTCCCTGTCACTTTTTCGACAGCATTGTTCGCATAGATGATTTTCTGGTCAGTATCCACAATGACGATTCCTGTGGAAATCGTGTTGAATACTTCTTTCACAAGCGAATAGTTTTTTAAAATAATCATACAGGTCTCCCTTGGGTTGGTTTCTTAGTTCTCTGTCATAAATCCAAGTCCTTTCAGTTTTGCTGTAAGTGATGCGTCCGGACTTGTAAGACGCACCTTGTAATTAGAAAATTCCCTGCGCTGTGGATATTCTTTTCTGAGCTTATCGAACAGGGTTCCGCGCTCTTCATCAGTTTTCAGTTGGCTGATGACCATCATCTTTTGATGGTCTGCTTCGAAATCATAGGCTGATGTGATGGCTGTAAGCAAAACCTCCTCATCCTTCTTGCCTTTGTTTTCCAGAGTGATCAGGTTGTCCTCGATTTTAGGCTTCCATTTTTCTGGTTCTGTTGAGACCGGGATTTGGAAAACCCTGCACAAGGCATTGTACATCATGATTGTTCCGTTTATTTTACCGTCATAAGAATATCCTGCGATATGAGGCGTAGCATGATATGTGTGTTTAAGAAGTCCAAAATTTATGTGGGGCTCGTTCTCCCAGACGTCCAAAGCCACTTTTTCAGGCTGTTTTTTTTGCATGGATTTTAAAAGAGCCACGTTGTCAATGACGGGACCGCGTGCAGAGTTGATCAGGAAGGTTTTAGGATTTATAGATGAGAGGTTCTTTTCATTAATCAGGTGAAATGTTGGGTCAGAGCCGGTCTTGGTCAAAGGAGTGTGGAATGTCAGAAAATCGCAATCAAACAGGTCTTCCAGTGTTTTCCAGTCTCCTTCAGTTCCAGCTTTTTCCAATGGAGGATCATTTTTCAGCACTTTCATGCCAAGAGAATTTGCCATCCTTGAGACGATTGTTCCAATCCTTCCAACACCTACAATTCCAATGGATTTTTTATGGAGAGAAAAACCGGATTCAACAGCATGCCTGATGATCAAAGCCATGATGAATTCTGCAACCGAAATCGAGTTGCTTCCTGCCGCATCGGCAAAAGGAATGTTCTCTTTTTTCAACCAATCATGGTCGATATGGTCCGTTCCTGTTGTGGCTGTTCCTACAAATTTTATGGACGATCCTGCCAGAAGCTGTTCATTCACAGGAGTTATGGAACGGACAATCAATGCGTCAAATCCATTAAGCAAAAAACTTGAAATATTCCTGCCATGGACAGTTTTCGTTTCACCGCATAAGGAAAAGACCTGTTTTGCAAAAGGTATGTTTTCATCAGCCAGGATACGCATATGTCAGATTTCCATGTGAGACATTTTAGCCTGCTTTACCATAAGGTTTTTTTGACAAACCCGGTTTTATTGGGTATATTCCCTGTTCCTTCATCACCGGTCAGATGAAGCTTTTCAAGATGAATTTAACGGATTACTGGCCGAAAATCAAGTTTCAAGGGAACAACAAATGCCGTCAGTATCAAATCCACTTATCATACAATCCGACAACTCCCTGCTTCTGGAAACCAACAATAAGATCTACGAAGAAGTGAGGGACTATCTTGTCCTTTTCGCAGAGCTTGTGAAAAGTCCTGAACACATCCATACATACAGGTTGACCCCGCTTTCCCTTTGGAATGCAGCAGCAGCAGGAGTCAGCGCCAAGATGATTCTGGAGACTTTGGAAAGATACAGCAAGTATGCCATTCCTGAAAATGTCAAATATGAGATCATTGATAACATGGGCCGGTATGGCAAAATCAGGCTTGTGCAGAACGAGGATGATGCGGACTCGCTTCTTCTGATTTCTGATGACGAGATGCTCATCAGGGAAATATGGAACCATAAACAGGTCCAGCCTTTGATAGAGGGACAGGTTGATGCCAATACCTTGCGCATCAAGAAGTTCAATCGAGGATTTGCCAAACAGGCACTCATCAAGATTGGTTTTCCAGTTAATGACCAGGCAGGATACGTTGATGGTGACCATTTTGAGATCAGCATAAGGCAGGAGACTGTTTCAAAGAGACCGTTCAGTCTGCGTGAATACCAGCAGGAGGCTGTCGCTTCTTTTTATGCGAAGGGAAGCATCTATGGTGGTTCAGGAGTCATTGTCCTTCCTTGTGGAGCCGGTAAAACCGTTGTTGCCATGGCAGCTATGGAAAAGATGAAGACGAATACTCTTATCCTTGTGACAAACATCACAGCTGCAAGGCAGTGGATAGAGGAATTGATAGACAAGACAACCATAGATCCTTTACAGATCAGTGAGTATTCCGGAGAAGTCAAGGAACTACGTCCAGTTACAGTGGCGACTTATCAGATCCTTACATATAGGAAAGAGAAAAAAGGTGAATTCATACATTTTGGTATTTTTGACAAGATGAACTGGGGACTGATCATTTATGATGAAGTACATCTCCTTCCGGCTCCTGTTTTCAGGACTGCAGCGCATCTGCAAGCCCGCAGGCGGCTGGGTCTTACTGCCACTCTTGTCCGTGAAGACGGGAAAGAGGATGATGTGTTTAGTCTGATAGGTCCTAAGAAGTATGACGTTCCTTGGAAAGTCCTTGAGAAGCAGGGATGGATTGCAAAAGCTGTCTGTTCGGAAATCAAGGTTGACCTTCCTGAAAAAGAGAAGATGACTTATACGGTCTCTTCTGACAGGGTCAAGTTCAAGATCGCATCAGTGAACTCTGCAAAAACAGGACTTGTACGGAAAATACTGAACAGACATAAGGATGCCAATGTGTTGATCATTGGCCAGTACATTGACCAGTTGGAAAGCCTGGCTGCGGAACTTCAGATTCCTATCATAACAGGAAAGACAAAAAATTCCGAGCGTATAGAATGGTATTCCAAGTTCAAGAAAGGGGAAGTAAAGATCCTGATTGTTTCCAAAATCGCAAATTTTGCTGTTGATCTTCCTGAAGCGAATGTGGCCATCCAGATTTCCGGGACATTCGGATCACGCCAGGAAGAGGCGCAGAGGTTAGGACGGATCCTGCGTCCGAAGATGGAAGAGAACAATGCTTTTTTTTATTCCATAGTAACGAAGTCATCAGTAGAAGAGGATTTTGCAATGAAGCGCCAGCTCTTCCTCACAGAACAAGGTTATAGATATAAGATTGAAGGTCCTGTTAATGGGAATGGAAACGGAAAAACGAACGGTAATGGGAAAAACGGCAGGAACGGAAAGCATTGAGACTTTTCCTGCTATTCGAATAGTCCAAGTATTTCTTCTTTCTGGAGATCTCTGAATATCCCTTTTTCTGTGGTGATCAGGTTCTCAACAAGCTGTTTTTTCTTTTCCTGAAGCTCCAGCACTTTTTCTTCAACAGTCCCTTTTGTGATGAGTTTGTATGCGAATACTTTCTTTGTCTGGCCGATCCTACAGCATCGGTCAACAGCCTGCATCTCTGCTGCGGGATTCCACCATGGATCAAGAAGTATGACATAGTCTGCTGCTGTCAAAGTGATTCCCACACCACCAGCTTTGAGACTGAGCAGGAAAAGGTCTGTTTTTTTATGTGTTTGGAAGTTGTCAATCTGTTCCTGCCGTTTGTCTGAATTCATCATGCCGTCAAGATAAGAATAGGGTGTGAGGCTCCTGTCGAAATGTCTGCGGAGGATTTTCAACGCCTCTGTGAACTGTGAGAATACTAGGACCTTGTGGCCTTCCTCCATCACTTCTGTCACAAGATCCCAGAACTGGTCGAATTTGGAAGACGAGACACCGCTGAATTTCGCATCGACAAGCTGGGGAAAGATGGCGATCTGTCTTAGCCGCAGGAGGCCGTTTATCATCGCCATGCCAGCGCTTTTCACGCCATCCTTGTCAATCTTGTTGGCAATCATTTCATGGAAATATTTTCTGTGGTTCTCATAGACTTCGGCCTGGTCAGGTTCCATTTCTGAATAGAGTGTTATTTCCTGTTTCTTAGGGAGATCCATAAGGACGTTTTCTTTTTTTCTGCGTAGAATGAAGGGAGCTACGGTTTTTCTGAGTCTTTCCATAAGTGTGGGATCCTGATGGCCTTCCACTCCTGTCTTGAACAGTGAAAGGAATCTTGTGTGTGAACCAAGAAGCCCAGGATTGAGGAAGTCCATCTGCGACCATAATTCCATGATGTTGTTCTCTACTGGAGTTCCCGTGAGGGAAAGCCTGTGTTTCGCTTTGACTGAACGTACAGCCTTGTAGATATCTGTGACATGGTTTTTGATGTTATGCGCTTCGTCAAGAATCATCATTTCCACATCAAGGTCTTTGAACAGGTCTATGTCGTTCCTGAGGATGTGATAAGAAAGAAGAACGATTCCCGCTTTTTTGATGTCTGATGTTTTTTTTGTTCTGCCAGGTCCTGTGTGAACAATGAGTTTGAGGTCTGGTGTGAATTTGGCCATTTCACGTTCCCAGTTACCAATGGTTGTCACAGGACATACGATGAGAGTCAGTCCTGCCTTTTTCTTTTCTTTGAGATAGGAAAGGAGTGCGAGCGCCTGGATGGTTTTCCCTAAACCCATGTCATCAGCCAGACATCCGTTTAAACCGTTTTCATGGAGGAACAGGAGCCAGTCAAGTCCTACCTGCTGGTAATCGCGTAAATCCCCATGGAAACCTTCAGGCTTTCCTGCACTTGTCATCTTTTTGGAATCTGTCAGTTTCTTGAGGATGTCTTTTGCACGTGTAATTTCCTTCTTTTCACCATCAGTCAGGCCATCGAGGGAGGCAAGCGTAGCTATATCGCTTTTTGGAATCCGGATTTTGCCGTCAGCTTCAATCCTGTTTTTCAGTTTTTCCAAAAGTGCGATGTCATCCTTGCTGATGAAATATAGTTTGTCATCGAACATCACTAATTTCTGTCGTAACAGTTCAGGATCGATTCTGGCTTCCACGTTTTTCCCTGTGGAGTCAGTGATTTTCACTTTCAGTTCAATCCAATCAATACCTGATGTGAGTTCAAGCCGTGCTGTCCGGGTTCCTGATATGGGAGCCTTGGATCCTTTCATGCGGATTTTGAATCCTGCCTCAAGTAACTTGTCTCCATAGCGGACGAGCACTTCCATGGCAGTCAGCCTAAAAAGCGTAACCACATCCATGGCAACTGTACGTTTTGAAGCTGCTGGATCCATCAGATGGGTGAAGACCCAGGCAATCTTGTTTTCATATTCCTTGTTTCGTTCTGTCAGGATGAATTCAGTTTCTGTCTCAACAGTTTCAGGAATGCGCTTGTCTGCAAGGTGAAATTCCTGGTTCTGGTATATGAGGATGAGTGTCGCTTTACATGTTCCAGGCGTAGTGTTGTCAAGTTCGATGATAGGATCAGGAATCGGATGTGTGATTCGTCTGGATTTGATTCTGGTTGAGAGCAGGATGTCCTTGCGTTGAGAGGCTGTGATGCGTTCTGAAATCTCGCAGATTTCCTGGATGGTGAAGCCGCTGTGCTGTTTTGCGGTCAATCTGCTGACAATAGTGGCACTGAATGGATCATTCAGCTTGTAGAATAGGTTCCCTGCAGAAGTGAGCATGAGGACTGAATTCGGAGTCGTTGCGATTTCTATAGCATCGCAGTTTTTATACCATGTGAGGGAGATACCTTGGTAATCCTTCAGGTCGAGTATGGGAAGGAATTTTCTTTCAGAGGGATCTTCAGAGGATGGTCTGAAACGAATGGATAGTGATGTGATCTGTGATGGTTTGATGTCAGTGAGATTCCCGTTATGGTCTGAAAGTACCATGTAAGCTGGAGGATCTGAGAGTAGGAGCGGTGAGGTCATGGCAAAACTTCGTGCTGAAAAAAAATGGCGTTTGAAAATGTCTAGTCCGGAAAGTTCTGAGCCATTCAGTGGTTCGGTGAGCCATTTTTCATCCAGTTTCAGGCAAGGTCCCATTGAACCGTCAGGTTTGAACGGTCTCATCATGGCTTTTACAGACCATCCCGAATCTGCGATGGAAAGCAAGTCTCCTGACCTGTCTATGAGAAAAACGATTTTGTGACGTGGTCGGAAAGCTTTTCCCTCTTCATCTGCAACACTTGCGATAGTGTCTTGTTTCGGCAACGGAATTTCAAATCCTTCATGGACTACGTCCGGTGCTGGAAGAAAGGTGCTGATTTCGGATATATTTACCGGGGGTTCTTGGTTATCAGCAGTTGCAGGATGGGCTTCTGCATAAAGGATTGTCGCAGCAATGTGGCCACAGATCCTGTTTTTTTTGAATTCTGAACAGAGACATTTTGTCTCAGGATCATCAATCCCTTTTGAAGCAATGATGACAGTCTGTCCGGATTTTGATGATGATTTTACAAAAGCCATGATACGGCCATCTTTGGACCTGAGAAAGTCCTTTACCTTGTTTTCAAAAAAAAGCTTTTTTCCTTCAGCAAGCATTTCCGGTGGAAGGGATGTGGATTTCGGTTCGGACTTCATTACTGTGGTTTTCCTTCTAAAAAGAAGGAATATAAGGTGGTTTTCAAGGCATGTCAAATTTTAGTACAGATGCGGGTCTGACTGGTTTTATGATTTGAGGGTGGAAAATATGTTGAACCGTCCTTAGACGGACAGGAATAAGAGGAGTGGAAACAGTTCGTACAATCCGGAAGGTTGATGATAAAATGCATGGTTTTACAGACAGGCTT
Source organism: Brevinema andersonii (assembly GCA_020722765.1). Lineage (GTDB taxonomy): Bacteria > Spirochaetota > DYKD01 > DYKD01 > DYKD01 > DYKD01. The sequence continues at coordinate 44,887 of DYKD01000002.1, forward strand.
TCCAAATCATTTTCAAAAGACGCTTTGGAATCCCCGAAGGGGTGTTATC
>DYKD01000002.1:45035-99304 GCA_020722765.1 Brevinema andersonii
AGGCTTTCCAAATCATTTTCAAAAGACGCTTTGGAATCCCCGAAGGGGTGTTATCGAAGGGAGGGGTGATATCGCATGGCGATATCGGGGAGAGGGATTGGTTCAGCAAGGAAATACAGAAACATGGATTGAGATCCATAGAAAACCCACAGCCTTATGCCTTCACATAAGTCTGTCTATCCTGCAGAAGATGATCCAGAGAGCGGATACAAAGCCATGATGCGTATCTGTGAGGCTCATGAAAAGGTCGATGCTGTCATTTGCAGTTCGGATCAGACCGCTTTGGGTGTTCTCCGTGCGATTGCTGATAAGAAAAAGAAAGTGCCACAGGATATCGCTGTGGTTGGATTCTTCAATACGGCGCTATCGGAATACTCCACTCCTCGTATAAGCAGTATTGATGTCGATATCAAAGAGTATGTGAAGAAAGAGACAACATGACTCTCACGCCTCTGATTTTTCCTGAACGTAGGAATATCTCTGCGCTTGAAGATTCGTCAATGGTTGATCCTTCAATATTCTTTTCTGTGCCATCTGCAAAAAGGATTTTTATCTCCTGTTTCCCTGCTACCTGATAGATGATTGGAACCTGGCAGAATGTGAATGCCAATTCATCTTTTGTCAGAGGGAGGGTCTGCGTTTTGCCTTCAATGTCGTAAAATTCAAAATTCATCTGGGTTGTGAGGAATTCGCTTTTCTGCAGCAAGTAAGGGTTGAAATGTATGCACCCATCCTTGATCAGGACTCCCAGTTCTGACCATCTGATCAGGACTTCCTCCTTGACCTGTCCTGTCATTCCAGGTTGCTGGGCTCCTGAATGGGCGGGCGTATGGGAATAAGGATCTGTGGGGAAAGCGCCGTATTCCTGAGGCGACTTGGTATATCCCAAACCTAGGGATAACTCTCTTGACATCAATTTCAGTTTCTTTTTTTCAGGTCCTTTGGAGAGTAGCGTTGTTTCTTCCGCAGCCAGAACAAGTTTGGCGACCATGTGCCAATATATGCATCCGATGCCTTCATAACCGAACATGCTCCCGCTTCTTCCTGTGAATGAATGATGGTTGAAAACTTTCTCATAGATGTCAAGGATCAGTTTCTTTTCTTTCATGACAAGGTCTGCCAGTTTTTCCTGTTTTCCTATTCGTTCCAAAATGTCGATGAGGGCTTTTGCGTTTTCAGCATGAGGTGCGAAGCGGATGGTCTTGTCGTCAGGGTCTTTTATGATGAGTCCGATTTTTCCAGTAAGGATGTCTTTTCTGATCAGTTCTGATTTTAGGGCTTCTGTTTCAGGAATGATGTTCCTATCCATGAAATACGGATGTTCTTTAACAGGATAGAGAAGGTACGATTTCTGGTCTTTCCTGTATAAGTCGCTTTGCCTGAGTGCTTTCAGTAGCTGGATTGCTTTTTCTGGTTTCAAGGATCCAGAAGCGAGTGCTGCTACTTGTCCTTCCAGCATGGGGGCGAGGGGCGATATTCCGATACTTTCTTTTTCTATATGGATGAGATTGTAAGAATGATAAAGCTTGTCGTCCCTTTCATTCATGGATATGGTTGCATCCATCCAGCTGAGACAGTTTTCGAGGAATGATTTTAGTTCCTTTTCAGGGAGGTTGACAGGAGCGCCAAGTCTTCCTTCATAGGCAAGATTCCTGTATGTTTCCCCTGCCATGTTCAGTTCGTCCATCACGCGTTTCCGTAATGTGTTGTTTTCACAGGTCTTGCGTATGTCATTGGAACTGATTTCCAGTGTCTTTGCCATGGATTGCAGGAGGGGCATCTGTGATTCGGAAATGGTGATATCACCCATGATAGAAAGGAGGAATGCCGTATAACGGCGTAGGTAAGGAAGTGTGACCATGGAAATTCCGTATCCGGCAAGTGCGTTGTTTGCATCATTCCATTCGGGTCTTTGTGTGTTCATCCATATGCCACCACCAGGAACAAAATTGACCATTTTTGCCAGAAGGATAAGAAGCAGTTTTTCGGCAAGAGTCACATGTTTCACTGCTCCTTCATTGTCAAGGATAAGCCTTCCATCCGTACCTATTTCTGAAACATGTTTTTCAATTTGTATTTCAAGCTGGTTGTCAAAATGGATTGTATTGTGTGGATCTTTGAGGATGTCAGCATAGGATTTTATCCTGTAAGGGACATTCGCGTATGAATATGATTTTTCTGAAAGCATGACCGCCAGCCTGCCAGGAAAAAATTTCTCCATCCATTCCAGAAGCTTGAGAAGATAGATGACTTGATGGTCGCCCCAGTAACCGATGAAGGCCCAGGGATCTTCAATGTCAAGTTTCTCCCAGTCAATCCCTTCCCTGCTTATGCGGTAGGGATTATAACCGTCAACAGTCATGGCATTCACGAATTTTGCGATGGCATTCTCGAAATAAGATGGGAAACTCACAAAGAGCGCTTCCCAGTTCTGGAAAATGTCGCGCCAGTTGCCTTCATAGTTGAGAGCCATTCCACCGTCAGGATCGCGCAACCTGATGTTGAACTTGTTCCAAGGTCTGCTTGGGTCTCCATGCCTGCGGCTGAATGCTATGGGCAGGTATTCCAAAGTCAATCGTATGAGATGTGTGTCTCCCGATGTGCGTGCCAGTGATACGAGTTCATTCCGGTTTATTTTTTCAGGTAGATTGTTTATCCAGCTTGCCTGTCTGGAAGCGCAGGGTCTGTTCCTGGTGGTGATGAATTTCCTGAAATCATCCCTGGAAATCATGTAGTTGTCAAGAATCGCTCCTCCGCGCATGCAGTTGAAAAGCACATTTGCAAAATGATGTGCAGATGCCATCTCGTTTCCTGTGGTTTGGAGCGCGTCTGCTGAGGAGATTGTCTTTTCCAGGTTTTTTCTGGCCTGAATGCAGGCATCATTGATGACTGAGGGAAGTCTTTTTTCCTTCTTAATGACATTTAATAGGGTTGCTATCTGTGACTGGTTCAGGCCTGTGTCTGCCATGATGTACCATGAGGAAGACTGTTTTGGTTTCAATTTGAGAGTTGAAGTGACGAGATAGCATCCTCTGGTTCCTTTAGAAATCTTTTCCTGTACGATTTCTTCACCTTTTCTGAAGGATCCAATCTGTTTGGAGGAAAGGAGGATGTCTCCATCAAGTCCTGAGTTCCAGGCTATAGTCGCAGAGAGTGATTCCTTTGGTTCAGCCCTGTCAGTAAGCGCGGAATTCATTATGAAAACAGCAAGAGAGGTTCGGCCAATTTTTTCCGACCATTTGTAGGCGTCTCCCAGCGTGCTGGAATTGGTTTGTACGCCAAGACTCATCCCTGCAGGAAGTATGTTGAGAAGCCCATCCAGAATGTCGAACGTCATAGGTCTTTTTGAATGGTTTGTAATTTCTACGGACCTGACAAGTCCGAACCTGTCACATGATGTCAAGGACATTGTAAAACTGATTTGGAGGGAGTTGTTGATCTCTTCAAAAATGACTTTGTTGCCTGTGATGTTCTTGTAAATGTTACGTGTGATTTTGAATTGGTTGTCCAGTATGGGATGTAACGGTTGCCAAAGGAGTGGAGAGTCTTTCTTTTTTTCTTTGAACCTGAGTATTGTAAGAGGGCCTGAAATTCCAACAGAGTCATGGAGTTTGTCATTTGTCATATATGGAAAAATGGCTTTTTCCGCATTTGCCCTTCCTGCAGTGATGCCACAGGTACTTGTTGTAAAAAGCCAGAAGTCCGAATCACTGACAATGTTCATGAAGAATGGGGGCATGGAATCGATATTGGAAATCTTGAAGAAACGTTCATTGTTGATGGATAGGAATCCGTCCTGATCCTGGTTTGAGCTTTTCTGATGGGTTTCTGCATGACCTTTTGCCATGTGATTCTCCTTATTATATGCAAACATTTGCGTTAACATAGTATCAAACAGGGGGGATTTCAAGTTTTTTTTATTGTCTGGAAGTTCAGGTCAGGTAATAAAGATATAAAAATAAAAATGTTGATTTTTCATTGTAATTTACGTAGATTTACATTCGAATCGTGAAAGAGGAGATGCCCATGAAAACCGGTAAAATCAATATTATTAAAATTGCAAAAGAGGCAAATATCTCCATTGCTACAGTTTCACGTATTATCAATAATTCTGAAAAAGTAAGGCATGACACACGTAAGAAAGTCCTTGAAATCATTGAACGTACTGGATACAGACCTAAAATCAGGAAAAACAGGTTGAAGAACGTACTTGTGTTGGTTCAGGATAAGAAATCGGTTTTTAGCCAGTATGTCTCTGCCCTGATGAACGGTATTTCTGATGCGTTGAATGCCCTTGGATATGAGGAAACTCTCATTTTTGTGAACGAGGCCCTACATCCGGATATCATCATGGAGACTGTAAGGGAACGGAAGGCTGATTCCGCAATAGTACTTCAAAGTAGTAATAATGCATCTTATCTAAAGACGTTTACGGAGGAGAAGCTTCCCTTTATCTTGGTCAATAATGCGCATGGTAGCAATATGAATTATATCAATACAGATAATAGAAAAGGCATGAGGGATGCTTTAGATCACCTGTATTCATTAGGACACAGGAAAATGATGATTCTCCTCGATTCCCCTCAGTTCTATGATTTCGAAGAACGCAGAAAGGCCTTTGAGGAATTCATGGAAGAAAAAGGATTGAAGGATTTCCGCGTGTTTTACCTGAAAGATTTTCAGAATTATTCTGAAATGATGCCGGCTGAACAAGGATATTTCTTCATGCAGTTTTTGATCAAGGAAGGTTTTGCTGAAACCGCTATCCTTGCATCTGATGATGATGTCGGTATGGGGCTTCTCCGGGCATGTCATGAAAATAAGATCAATGTGCCGGAACATCTTTCTATCATAGGATTCAATGATTTTTACACCTCCAGTTACCTTGTGCCTTCTTTGACGACAATCAGCCAGGATCTTTATAAGATCGGTTCAGACGCTGTCATGGGTTTGATTTCCATAATGAATGGAAAGAAGACCTTGGTTCAGAACCTTGTTCCTACACGGCTTGTTGTGCGGGGAAGTACAGGACCCATCAATATTTGAGTGCTTTCCCAGGGGGGCTCGTTTTCTGATAGGCATAGCTTGCCAATATCCTAAAAAATTTCCAGAAAACAGAATGTTTAAAAATTTGACAATATGGTATAATGATAGTATTTTGATTGCACTATATACAGTACAAAGTGAGCCCGCAAGGCTCACTTTTTTTTTGGTGACACATGATCCTTAGAGAGCCCAACACGGATGACATTGAATTTGTAGAAAAGCTTCTTTTCCAGTTTAAAGGCATGCGTGTTGTAGACATCCGCCGTTCCAACAAGGGCAAAGTTCTTGAAATAACGCTTTACGATGCAAACAGTCCTGTCTCGTCAGATGACTGCGACAGGGTTTCAGAAGTGCTTTCTAACAGTGAAGATTTTTATGCCCATTTTGGTGATCAGATCTCCTTCCAAGTGGCAAGTCCAGGTATTGAAAGGAAGCTCACATCTCTCCGCGAACTTACACTGTTTGTAGGACGTGACGTTTTGGTCCATTTTCAGGAAAGGGGCAAGCCAAAAGAGGTTGTCGGTATACTGCTAAAAACAGTTCCAGGCAAGGTTTCCTTTTCAAGTGAAGGGACTCTATATGAAGTGCCTGTTGAGGATGTGAATGCGGTCAGGCTGTATTATGATTTCGATCAGGACGAACAATAAATTCATCAGTGAGGAATATCCATGAGATCTTATGCTGAACAAGTCAAATCACTCGAAGCACAGAAGGGTATCCCCTCAGTGCGTATTCTTGAAGCGATCGGAGAAAGTATCAAGGCCGCTTACAAGAAAACCTACAATGACGACGAGAACATCCGTATCAAGGTGGATGAGGAACGGTTTGCTGTTGGTGTCTATCAGGTAAAGGAAATCCTGGATTCTGATGAACGGAACAGGGACAAACAGTTCTATATCGACCTGGAATCTGCCAAGAAGATAGATCCTCTTGCAAAAGTGGGTGGCACGGTCGAGGTTGAAGTTGATTTTAAGGATTTTGGAATTCGTGCGACACAGGTTGCAAAGAGCAAGTTCAATGAATATATCAACAGGGCTGAACTCACGCTCATGGAAGATGAGTTCAAGACAAAGATTGGTGAGATCATTGGTGGTGATTTCCAGAGACGTAATAAAGGAACCATCTATATAAACCTGGGTAAGGTTGAAGGGATCCTTCCTGTTGGAGAGCAGTCTCCCCGCGACAGGTTTAAACCTGGTGACCGTATTAAGACGTTCATCAAATCTGTCCGTACGGATAAAGGCCTGGTGCGAGTGCTTCTTTCCCGTGTTGATGTGAATTTCATCAAGAAGCTTTTTGAACAGGAAATCCCAGAAATTTACGACAAGACCATTGAGATCAAAGGGATTGCGCGTGAGCCTGGCAAGAAGACAAAGATCATCGTCTATTCTAAGAAGACAAATATTGATCCTGTAGGTGCCTGTGTTGGTATGAAGGGAGTCCGCATACAGGGTATTGTGCAGGAACTTAATGGCGAGATGATTGATGTCATCCGTTATAGTGAAAATCCAAAGATTCTGATTGCAAGCCTTCTGAAACCTGCAGAAATCCTTTACATCGCTGCAAATGAAAAAGAGAAGAGAGCCATTGTCGTAGTCAAGAATGACCAGCTCTCTTTGGCCATCGGACAGAAAGGATTGAACGCCAAACTGGCTGCGAAAGCATCAGGCTGGTCCATCGATATCAAGACTGAAGACCAGTATGAGGAGATCCGGAAAAGTGAAGAGTCCCGTCTCAAGGCTGAAGAGGCTCTTGGTATTGGCAGGAAAGAAGAAGAGGTTGTTGAAGAGATTGAATACGAGATTGATGCGAATTTCACATTGGCTGACCTCAACCTTCCAGATGCTGTGGTCAAGAAATTGGAAGCAGCAGGATATGGTCGCATAGAGAAACTCATTGAAGTGGACCAGTCCGAACTTGTGGACAAGGGTAAGCTGACGATTAAACAGGCCGAGAAAGTGATGGCAACACTGAAGGAGGTCATCGACGTTGTAGAAGAAGACGTGGAAGATTAAGGTCAAAAAATCACAACGATCGAGAGGCTAAAATGACAGAAGAAAAAAAGACAAAATCCCCGGGAACTGGCGAACTGAAAAAGAAAACGAATATCGTCAAAAGAAAAATCATCATAAAGAAGATCCATCACCATCACGGAGGCGCTCCTGGAACAGAGGAGACTGAGAATGTGGCAGATCCTGTTGCTAAACAACCACAACCACAGGCTCCCGAGCAGCAGCAACAGAGAGCTATTCCGCCTTCACCTGGCGGTGGAATGGACAAGTTTGAACCTGTCAAACAGCTGATGGAAAATGCCAAGCAAAGACCTTCAGGTCCGTACAGGCATTCAGGTCCAGGACCAAGTTCAGGAGCTCGCCCAGCTGGAGGGCGTCCAATGCAGGGTGGTGGATCAAGACCTGGTGGCGGTACTGGTGGACTAGGCCGGCCAGGGGACAAGGCGGATCCTTCAAAACATAGTGACAACAAACGTCAGAACGTGGCATCCAGACGTGGCAGAAGATATGATTCTGACAAGAAATATTCGAAATTCAAAGATGATTATGACCAGTCTGAATTGCGATATCATAAGAAGTATGAGGAAGAGCGACAACGTATTCTACCTCAGGAAATCACGATCCTTGAACATATCTCAGTGGGTGAGCTTGCACGAAAATTGAACATCAAGGTGAGTGAGCTCATCAAGAAACTTATGGCTCTCGGAATGATGGCTACAATCACAGATATGGTTGATGCTGATACTGCTACAATTGTCTGTGATGAATATAAGGTGAAAGTGAAAGTCGCTTCCCTCTATGAAGAGACACTGGTCAAGCAGGACGATGATGTATCAAGTCTGACTGATGATTTCAAACGCGACCCGATCGTCACGGTTATGGGACATGTTGACCATGGAAAAACACAGTTGCTTGATACAATCAGAAACACCAACGTCATAGCTACGGAATCAGGTGCGATCACTCAGCATGTAGGCGCTTATAAGGTGTTTGTGGATCATGCTGGAGCGAAACATGGGATTGTCTTTTTGGACACTCCCGGACATGAAGCTTTCTCTGCCATGCGCGCGCGCGGTGCTGAAGCCACGGATATTGTTATCCTTGTAGTTGCTGCAGATGACGGTGTGATGCCTCAGACCATCGAAGCGATGAATCATGCGAAAGCAGCCAAGGTTCCCATCATTGTCGCTGTCAATAAGATTGATCTTCCCAACAAGAACATTGAAAAGATAAAGCAGGACCTTTCCCAATATGGCATCCAGCCAGAAGAATGGGGTGGTCAGAACATGTTCGTTGAGATTTCAGCAAAGAACAACACGAATATTGATAAATTGCTTGAAGCCGTTCTGCTCCAGGCTGAAGTCCTGGAACTTAAGGCGAATCCTAAGAAAATGGCTGAAGGGCTGGTTGTGGAATCACGTGTTGACCCTGGGTTTGGACCTATGGCCACAGTGCTTATCAAAAATGGGACTTTGAGGTTAGGCGAGTCTTTTGTTGCAGGCGTCTTTTCAGGACGTCTCAAGATCATGACAGACGATAGAGGCAACAGGATTGAAGAAGCCGGCCCTGCGACGCCGGTCGCTATTTTTGGTCTGGAAGGGACACCTTCAGCAGGAGACCCTTTCCAAGCTGTGAAATCTGATAAATATGCTAAGCAGATTGCGGATAAGCGACAGGAACTTGTACGTTTTGAAGAGACCAAAAGTGTCAAGAAAGTCACACTCAGCAATTTCATGGATAAGATCAAGGATGGGGAAGTGAAAGAATTCAACCTTATCCTGAAGACGGATGTGAAAGGATCGCAGGAAGCTCTGGAACATTCTTTTGAGAAACTGTCCGAACAGAACGATAAGGTGAAAATCCGTGTTGTCCATAGCGGTGCGGGAGCGATCAACGAAAGTGATGTCCAGCTTGCGATCGCTACACAGTCTGTCATCATCGGTTTTCATGTGCGGCCGAATGCTAAGGCAGCTGATCTTGCCAAGAAAGAGAAGATTGAAATAAGAACCTACGAGATCATCTATGCGGCCATTGACGATATGAAGGCTGCCATGGAAGGTATGCTCGATCCGACAGTCCGTGAAGAGGTTGTCGGCAAGGCTGAAGTCCGTGAAACATTCAAGATTTCCAAGGTTGGCACGATTGCAGGATGTATGGTTGTTGAGGGCAAGATACTGCGTAATTCAAAAGTCCGGCTGATCAGGCAGGATGTCGTCATTACGACTGCTGCCATGGCATCGCTGAAGCGTTTCAAGGACGATGCGAAAGAAGTTTCTGCGACCATGGAATGCGGCATCATGCTTGATAATTTTAATGACATCATGCAAGGCGATATCATAGAATGTTTTGTTGAAAAGAAGGAAATCCAGAAGCTGTTCAAGAGTTGATGAATGGACATGTTCAATTTGTCCATTGCTGGAACTGTTTTTCAAGTTAAGACGCATGATACTGAACTATGAATGGTCATGGATCGGTTGCGTTCATTGTTGGTGGCAGTTTCCCAGGACAGGATGGTTGGTTTTGATGTAGAGATGACTTCTTGGGAACCATGATAACGGGAGACATCGGAAAAAATCAGATAGAAAGGTGAAACCATGTCAGAACGAAGGATGGAGCGGATAAAGAGCCAACTGATGAAAGAAGTGGCTCTCATCATCAATCAGGAATTGAAAGATCCCAGACTGACAGGTCTTGTCAGTGTCACGAAAGTGGAAATCTCTCCTGACATGCGGAACGCGACTGTGCATGTGAGCGTTTTTGCGACAGACAAGATTGATAGGAGCAGGGATACTGATTTGGAAGTCTTGAACCATTCAGCCCATTACATCATGTTCCTGCTCTCTAAGAAACTGACGATCAAATATATTCCAGAGATCCTATTCAAGCTTGATAACAGCATGGAGGAATCTGACAGGATGAGCCAGCTTTTCAAGAAGATAGAATCAGGTAATAACAAAGAGGGGCGGACTGAATCATGAGTGAATCAATCAAGAAAATCCAGGAACTGATTAAGAAAAAAACGCATTTTGTCATCATGTACCATGAGAATCCGGATGGTGACTGTATTGCTAACGCTTTGCTTTGGGGCTATTTCCTTTCGGAAAGGAAAAAACAGTACAGGATCGTTGGTGCTGACCCTTTTCCAGAAAGGCTTGCTTTTCTTACAGAGCGCTATTCCAAGATTACGAACAACAGGCTCGTGATAGTACCTCGCAAGAAAAGCATGCATCGCGCTCTCCCATCACAGTTCAAGGACGCGGTTCTCATCGTTGTTGATACATCCAGTCTGGAAAGGACAGGCCGTATCAAAGATGATATTGATGACTTTTCAATGGTCATCAACATAGACCATCATGCTGACAATGACCTGTTCGGTGATATCAATTATATTGATAAGAAAGCATCATCTGTCGGACAGGTTTCCTATGAGTTTCTCACAGCCTCCAGGTTCAAACTTGACAAGACCTCTGCAGAGCTTCTCTATATATCCCTCTATACGGATACTGGCGCTTTTTCCCAGCGCAATACGAACAAGCGGACTTTGGAGATCATGAGTGAACTGATAGGTTATGGGACAGATGTTCCTGCATTGAACGGGATACTCAAGATGAGAAGCTATGCAAAGACGATCCTGTTAGGAAGGGTGCTTGCCAGAATCAAGGATGTCAACAGGAAGCTGTACTGGGCTTATGTGACTGTCAAGGATCTTCGTGATTTGAATCTTGCACCTTATGATACGGACGGATTGATTGAGGAGATTTTGGCTATTGCAGGATCAGAGGTTGTGGCTCTTTTTAAGGAAGTAAACCCGTCTCTGGTGCGTATAAGTCTGCGTAGCAGGTCTGAATTCAATGTCAAGCCTTTGGCTAACAAATACAAGGGTGGTGGACATGATAAAGCTGCTGGATGTGAAATCGAAGGTACGATTGATGCTGTGCAAAGCAAACTGGTGGCCGAACTTACCCACATGATGGGAATACGATAAACCGCTTTATTAAGAAATGACAGTCTGTTCCTGTTAGAACATGATACTGTTGTTCAGTGTGTATGAATACTTCCAGCCTCCACTTCCCGTGTAAAAGTATGAGATTTCATGTTTCAGCTGCAGGGCGAAAGAGAGTTTGTGCTCCAGTTCCAGTCTTCCGCCAAGTTTCCATTCTTCTATCTTGGCTGATGTTCCTGACGTGTCTCCGAACAAGGAAATGAAAAGATCTTCCAGATACAGGATGTTGGGATTCCATGACCCCCAGTTGATACTGATGAGTTTCCTTTTTAAAGACAGGCTTGCAAAGATCAGGTCTCCTTTGCTGTCAGATTCTAAAAAGAAAGTGTCGTTGTAAGTGTGATAGAGAATCCAGTCTTCATAGATTCCGCCAAGGATCTTGCTGTTCAAGATTGTCTTTCCTAGAAGCTGTTCATATTGCAGGGTCAGATATGTGATTTTTGGATAATTTCTATGGTCAAGGATAAGATTCCCTTTGTCAAATCCCAAAATGATTTTTGTGAGAGGAAAAGAGAATTTGCATTGTGCTGACAAACTGACTTCAAACAGGTTTATGATGTCATAATGATATCCGCCTGCGGATGCTGAGACTGATGTGAGTCCAGATCCTGTCCTGGTCCAGAAAGGGATATCCAAGTATGCACCTGTCTGTGCAGGGGGCCAGAGTGTGGAATAATCAACCATCAGGTTTATGTTTCTAGGAAAAAGGAATTGGCCAGAAATGGTGGTTGCCTGATATTCAGGGAAGTAGGATGCCTGATACATGAATCTGTCGAGATTGTCTCCACCCGCTATGCTTATTCCTAGAAGCATACTGTCGTCGTCAAAAAATTCAATAGCAGGAATGATATATTTTGGCCACAGAGAGATAAGATTGGGTGTACAAGAGTTTCGTGCTTTTATGTCTATCTGAAAACCGGGAGATTTCAAGGGAATCTCTTTCTCATCTGGCAAGGTCACCTGCATTATTGATGATGTTGCTTTGTAGATTTCATGGCCGTAAGAATGCAACCCCAGATAATAGACTTCTCCTTTCATCTCGTTTGGTGTAGTGCCATAGAACGATTGTGTCAGACGGCTATCCTGTCCTGTCTGTAAGTTGTGCAAATAACAGGAATAGGTGCTGTTGAAATTAGCCGTATAATAGATTCTTCCGTTTTTAAGGTTGTTCGCATATTCATGCCATGGTGTGTCTATCACAGGCGTGAGTTCGCCTGTTTCCATGTTCATGGAATAGATGCTGTAGTTCTTCCCTTCATACTTTGCGTTGACTATGACAGTCTCTTTTTCTATGAAGAAGCTTTCAGGATAAAAAGGGACAGAATACAGTTTTTCCTGGTTTCCAGTTTCGGGATTGAAAAGAAACACTTCAGCTCCCAAAGATCCTTTTGTGGATTTTGAATAAAGGATTTTCCCATCATCAAAAATGCCATAACCTGTCAGCTCACCAGAAAGCAGTCTTTTCTTTTTTCCTGTTTTCAAGTCAAGAGTGTGAAGTGTTGCAATGGCGCCGAGGTTTCCCATTGTCTTGTTTTTGAATCCGCTCCGTATTTCCATTGTTGAATAATAGAGTTTTCCGTTTTTCACTTTCATGTCAAGCATAGAAGCTGTCATAAGACGGAGTAATACAGTTTTTTCCCCTGTTTCTGGATCGAGACGCATGATGCTGTTCATCGTTTTTGTAGTGAAAGGACCAGTCTTCAGTACTGTCCGTTGCCTGTAATAAAGGGATCTGTCATCTGAGACGAGGTCTTCCTTGATCCAGGAATCCTTTGTAAGCCGGATTCCGTCCCATTGTGCTGATTCCGCTTTCTGTTCCATATCTTTTTCCCAGTCTTTCCAGATGGATGGAGTCCGTTTGCCAAATACATAACTCATGTCTGAATCAAAACCCATGAATGGGAAAAGGATATTCCAGGCGCTGTCATAATCAGAACCGGTTTTCCTATAGAAGGCAGGTATTTTCTCTTTTCCGTATTTTGATTCCAGATACCTGTGGAACTCTCCTCCATAAGCATAGATCGCATCTGTTGGCACTTCTACAGGTGAATAGGAAGCTGTTGGCAAAGAGGGGAATTTTTTCTCTTTTGCACGTGCCAGCAGGAGAGCATGATAGTAACCGTCATTGAGCCGTCCTGAATAAGGAGAGAGTCTGGATTCAGAATAGACTGTTATCCCTTCGAAAACCCATGGAGGTGAAATCAGGTTGGGACTATATATGGCTCCGAATATTTTCCTGAAATAATAAGGAAATCCTATGGCACCAGTCATATGCAGGATATGGATATATTCATGGAAGGAAACGTCCACCCACCAGTTCTGAAGCATTCCAAAATTGGCACGGGGTTGGTGTGCATAAAGATATGTTTTTTCGTTGATAGGATCTGCCATTCCATTCACGAAGAGTCCTGAATCCTCTATGATGATCGGGATCTTTTTTTGGGTCTTAAAACCAGTCAGCCTTTCTGCATTTGTTCTGAATGTTTCTAACGAGATAAGTGCCTGGTAGGCTTCAAATGCAAAACCATCATGGTAGTAGACTTGGAAATGGTCGCTTTCAAGGATTTTATAGGAGGCATGAGAAGAAAATGCCGATAAAATGACAAAGAGAAAAATCAAATAGGACTTCATATAATCCTTAATAAACTAAATATTCGTATCTAAAACGAGGTTTTCACGTTTCATGGGCGAAGTCCCTGATGTTGATCTTGTCAAACTTGCCCTTCCATGGTTGATACCTTAGATCCCTTTTACAAACTCCTCAATCACTTCTGCCATGTTTCCAGGATCTTTCGCACCACCCTGCGCAAAATCAGGACGACCTCCACCCTTCCCGCCAATCTTGGACAAGAGGTTTTTCAAGACTTCTCCAGCCTTGTATTTTGCTGTCTGGTCTTGTGTGACAGCTACAATCACAGTCAATGCACCTGTTTCTTTTTTCTTGTTTGAGAGTATGACTATGCCGGTCTTGATGTCGTTTTTCATCCTGTCGCTGATGATGCGTTGTGAATCCATGTCCGTATCTTCTATCAAAGCATACTGGATCTTGATGCCGGCTTTTTCCATGGTAACCGGTTTGAATGAGTCGTCATTTCCTGTCTTCCTTTCTTTGGCGGATTTCAGGTCTTTTTCAAGTTTCTTGTTCTGTTCAATCAAGGACTGGATCTTCTCTGCAATGCCGTCTTTTGTCTTGAGCAGGTTGGCAATCTCTTTCAACTGGTTCCTTTGGTTCTTTACTAACGCATAAGCCACAGAGCCAGTCACAGCTTCGATTCTCCTGATTCCAGATGCTGCTGAAGCTTCACTGAGTATCAAAAACAGGCCGATCCTGCCGATATTGTCGATATGGGTTCCTCCACAGAGCTCTTTGCTGATACCTTCAACAGAAACGACCCGCACTTTGTCTGAATATTTTTCGCCAAAAAAAGCCATGGCACCTGTTTTGATTGCTTCATCTTTTCCCATCACGTCTGTCTTTACTGGTGTTGCAGTGCGGATAAATTCATTGACAAGGGTTTCAACCTTTTCCAGCTCCGCTTCAGTCAGCCCTTTAGGATTTGTAAAATCGAAACGAAGCTTGTCTGGACCTACGGCAGAGCCTGCCTGTCCGACATGTGTGCCCACAACATTGCGCAACGCTGCCTGCAGGAGATGTGTTGCCGTGTGGTTGAGACGTGTAGCCAGGCGTTCTGAGTTGTTGACTTCCAGTCTGCAATCATCCTTGACCGTCACTTTTCCTGCTGTGACATTTCCAAGATGCAAGGTGAGGTCATTGTATTTCTGTGTGTCTGAGACCTGGATTTTCCCTGAAGAAGATGTGATCGTCCCTTCATCGCCTTCCTGCCCACCTGATTCCGCATAGAAAGGGGTTTTTGAAAAAAGGAGCATCACCTGGTCGCTCTCCTGCGCAACATCTGTTTTTTTCCATGAGCCGTTGGATGAGTCCATCACAAAAAGACCGATTGGTTTCTCTGTTCCTTCAAGCATCTCGTATCCAGTGAAAATTGTGGGTTCCAGTTCTGAGAAGTCGATGTCGGCAAACGTTGCAGAGGAAGTTGATTTTTTCCAGGAATCACGTCCCCGCTGTTTCTGTTCTCCCATCAGCTTCTGGTATCCTTCCAGATCCAATGTGAGATTGTTCTCTCGGCCTATCTCTTTGGTGATGTCTGTCGGGAATCCGTATGTATCATAAAGTTTGAAGATGACGTCACCTGGCAGGATTGTCTTCTTCTCTTTTTTCAGGGTGTCAATGGATTGTGAAAGCAGGGAGAGGCCGTTGTCCAGGGTCTCAAGAAATTTTACTTCCTCTGTCTTGATGATGGTTTTTACCCTTTCACTGTTTTGTCTGATTTCAGGATATGTGTCTCCGAAAATTTCCACTACTTTGTCAACAAGGGTGAACAGGTATGGTTTGTTGTTCCCAAGTTTTCTGGAAAAACGTATCGCACGGCGGAGAATCTTTCTGATGACATAACCACGGCCTTCATTCCCAGGCATGCCACCATCAGTAATCGCAACGGAAAGACCGCGGATGTGGTCGGCAATGACCTGGAAAGCCACATGGTTCTCTTCGATCTTTTTTCCTGTGTCTTTTGCAATCTGGTCGAGGATGGGAGTGAAGAGGTCTGTCTTGTAGTTCGTTTTTGTCTGGCTCATGACAGAGACAATCCGTTCAAGCCCCATCCCGGTATCTACGCTTTTGAATTTCAGGGGATTCAGTTTTCCAGATTCATCCCTGTTGTACTGGATGAAGACAAGATTCCATAACTCTACAAAGCGACCACAGCCATCAGCATTCACACCGCATTTGTGGTTGGGGGTGTTCTCATGCTGACAGAAACCAGGACCACGGTCTATATGGATTTCGGAACAAGGACCGCATGGACCTGTGTCACCCATTTCCCAAAAGTTATCCTTTTTATCATGACGGGAGATATGGGAAGGATCTATATCCGTGTTTTTTTTCCATTCTTGAAGCGCTTCATCATCATCAAGATAGACGGTAGCGTAAAGTTTTGTCTTGTCAATCTTATAGATATCCGTAAGCAGTTCCCAGGCGAACCTGATGGCTTCAGCCTTGTAATAATCTCCAAAGGACCAGTTGCCGAGCATTTCAAAAAACGTATGATGTGTGCCGTCATAACCGACATCTTCGAAGTCATTATGCTTGCCACTGACACGTATGCACTTTTGTACTGAGCAGGCGCGCTTGTAAGGGGCAGGGCGTTCACCTGTGAAGATGGTTTTGAACTGGTTCATGCCAGCGTTTGAGAATAGGAGAGTGGGATCATCGTTAGGAATAACAGGAGAGCTGGCTACAATAGTGTGGCCACGCTGGGCAAAATAGTCCAAAAATGATTTTCGTATCTCTTTACCTGTCATGGAGGGTGTTCTCCTCTTTTGAAATAAGGATAAGAAGATAAGCATTATGGTTTGATATTTCAAATTTGATGCAGAAGAACTAAAAAAAACATCCTATTGACTTAATGGGATGTAAACATTATATTAAAAAGTCCGTATAACTTGCAATTTAAATATCTCCGCTTTGTTGGAGAAAGGA
Organism: Brevinema andersonii; assembly: GCA_020722765.1. Classification (GTDB taxonomy): domain Bacteria; phylum Spirochaetota; class DYKD01; order DYKD01; family DYKD01; genus DYKD01. The sequence goes on from DYKD01000002.1 coordinate 61,657, forward strand.
GTTTATCATGACGTTGTTTGAGTGGAAGGATAATTACAATACTGGTGTGAAAGTTATAGACAAACAGCATCAGCGCCTAGTTGAAATTTTGAATGAACTCTATACCGCAGTCATGGAAATCCGTGGACAGGAAGTGATACGTGGTGTTGTTAAAAGTATGGTTGAATATGCGGTCATTCATTTTGCAACTGAAGAAGATCTTATGCAGAAGAATATGTATCCTGGCTACCCTGAACATAAAAAGGAACATGAGAGTTTCTCAGCTAAAGCTGTTGAACTCAGGGAAATGTCTAAGAATGATGACTTTATCCTTTCCACTGATCTTCTCAATTACTTGAAGGAGTGGTTGAACCATCATATCCTCGTAATAGATATGAAGTACTCGCCTTTCTTTAAGAGCAAAGGCATTTCCTGATACCCTATCTTAAGGATTGTTGGCATGAAATTCAAATTCCATTGGACTCTTTTAGGAGCCTTAGTCGGTTTATTTTTTCCTGTTCTGGCACTTCTGGTTGATTGGTTAATCATAAAAGAAAGAAGCGTCAGTTTTGTTGCTTGCTATAGTCAAAACCCAGTTCATTTTGTACATCTCTTTGCGCCGATCATGCTTTCAGTCATAGGTTTTGTGATGGGATCCCAGCGTGACAAACTCCATAAAATCGAAAAAGATCATCTGAAGCATATCGCTGCAATAGAGAAAGAAGTCCATGACCTGATTGACCACATTGATGATGGTATATGCACAATAGGGACTGATTATCTTATTGATAAATTCTACAATCGTCATATTCCTGCAATCTTCGGTGAGAAAGAGTACAGAGATACATCCATCTTTGATAATATTTTTTATATTCTGGAAGGTGATGTAAAGAAAGAATTGAAAGAGTTCATTGGGATGGCATTCACCAATATCACTGCTTCTGAAGAGATGCTCAACTCCATCAACCCTGTCCATGATTTCACATACATATACAATGATTTAGGGAAAGTCATACATAAGAGAATCAAGACCACTGCTGTACGCATAATGAGTGATGACAATACGGTTTCCAAGCTCATGTTCATTTTTAATGATATCAGCCTTTCGGAAAAATTAGCGGCCGCGGAACAAAAACAGGAACGTGAAATAGAAGAACAGTATAACATGATTTCTGCCATGCTTAACAATGATCGGACAGTTATCAACCAGTTTGTAAGAGGTTCGCAAAAAAAATTGTCTGAATTAAAAATAAAATTGCAGTCAGCTGCACAGAATCCGGATGATAAGGAAATAATAAGGGGAGTGCTGGGACTGGTCCATTCCCTCAAAGGGGAATCGTTTACACTTGGTTTTGTAAATTTCACAGAGCTTTTAAAAGAGTTTGAAGGGTTTCTTAAGAAAACACTAGAGAAGACGTATGATTTTGAGGCTCAAATTCAAGCTATTGTTTTTTTTGAAAAAATGGAGAATGAAAAGAAAAAATTCTTTAAGACCATTGACAAGCTTAAAAATTTCATGAAGGATGTGAATGCCACTACAGACAAGGATGGCAACATCACAGATGCTGAAAGAATTTCTCTTATCCGCAAGGAACTTGAAGGTGTTTGCGATAAGTCCGCCCAGAGCGAAGGTAAGGAGATTCAATTCTCTTTTAAGACAGATGTGAATGGCTTGCCTGAAACATATTATGACGCTTTCAAGGAGATCATGTTACATCTTATACGTAATTCCGCTGCCCATGGCATTGAACCGCCTTTGGAACGGGCTCGTTTTGGTAAGCAGCAGAAAGGATTGATTTCGTGTGAAATCTCCCGTAAGGATAACCTGTGGATTCTTAGATATGCGGATGATGGTGCTGGATTCGATCTTGCACGTATCCGTAACAAGGCTATTGAGATGGGAATACACACAGCAGAGCAACTGGATCAGATGAAGGAGAATTCCATTATCGCTCTTGTTTTCAGGAGTGGTTTCAGTACAGCCAAATCGCCAGATGATGTGTCCGGGGTGGGAGTAGGAATGTCAGTCGTTAAGAACATCGTAATGGAACGTTTGAAAGGAAAAATTTTGATAGGGAATAACCCCACAAAAGGGATGACATTGCGCATGGAGATTCCAGCAGATAATCCGACAGGTAAGGGAGCATAAAAACATGAATATCCTCGTAGTAGATGATTCACGCGTCATACGGAATATTATCGCCAACATCCTAAAAGAGAAAAACTCGTCAGGTAACAATTTTTTCGAAGCAGGTGACGGCGCAGAGGCCTTGGTTCTGGCAAAGAAGGAAAAGATAGATGTGTTTTTCCTTGATTGGAATATGCCGAAAATGAGCGGTCTTGAATTGACGCAGGAACTGAGAAAATTAGACCAATACAAGACAATACCGATCATCATGGTCACATCGGAAGCTGCGAAATATAATGTTTTGGAAGCTGTGAAAGCCGGTGTTACAGAATATGTCATCAAACCCATCACAGCTAAGACCATACTTGAAAAGGCCGGAAAATATCTGTAAAAAGAAGGTACATACATGAATGTAAAATATATCAATCCGTTTGTTGAGGCCACGCAGGAAGTACTGAAGACATTTCTGCAGTGTGAGGCCAAGCCGGAAAAGCCGCTCATTTTCAATCCTGAACAAGATACTTATGATAGGGATATATCCGCAATCATTGGTCTGGCAGGTGAAGCGATGGGGCTTGTCATAATCAGTTTTCCGAAGATCGTAGCCTTGAAACTGGTCTCTCGGATGCTGAATAAGGAAATCAAGATTATAGATTCCGACGTTGTGGATATTGTGGGAGAGCTGGTTAATATCATAGCAGGAAATGCCAAAAAAGGACTTGAAGAATATAAGATTGCCATATCTCTCCCTTCGATCGTTGAGGGACAGCGACATAAACTTTCAGGAATATCAGGAGTACCAATGATCAATATCCCTTTTACTACGGATTATGGAAGGATTGACTTGATTGTCTCTCTGAAAAACCTGATTACCTGAACATTAGAATTTGGGACATTTGCAGTCATACATAACAGAAATTCTTTTTTTTTCGATCTGCCTGAAAAATCATCTCAAATCACTTGTCTTGGAAATTCTTTTCTATTACAACTCCTCTAATATTTGATATTATAAGACAATGTTGATATTTTAAAAAGGGTTACCGTGCAAGGTCTATCATGTCTTAATAATGGATGTTTTGGTTGTAATAAAACGAGGAAAACATGAATCCAATGTCTATGCAGCGAGCAGAAATGTTTCTTGATCCAACCTATGGTCAGGCCGGTGTTTTCCGTAAAATCCTGTGGTTGTTTGGAAGTGGAGGTCCAAGGATTCTCCTTTCATTTCTCTTCTTTCTCATCAAACATACGCCTGTCTGGATAGGACCTCTTGTCACTGCGAATATCATTGATATTGTCAGTCAACCAGGAAAATATCCTTTATCTGGAATTTGGACAAACGTGGCCATCTATTCGATTGTCATGTTACAGAATATACCTATGCACACGCTTTATATAAGAAGTCTTAGCATGGTCATACGCAACGTCCAAGCATCTTTCAGATTAGCGTTAGTCCACCGCTTTCACCAGCTTTCCATGGGATATCATGAGGAACACAAAAGCGGAAAACTACAGACCAAGATCTTGCGTGATGCGGAAAGTATAGAATCTATGATGACGCAGGTAGCGAATCAGGGGTTCGGATCAATTATCAACATCGCTTTTGCCCTGATCATCACACTGGGCAAGGAACCCCTCATTGCCGTGTTTTATCTTTTTGCTGTACCTCTGGCAGTTATCCTCTTGAGGAGTTTCTGGGGCCGGATGAGATCGAATAATGAAGCTTACAGGAAAGAGTTGGAACAGATGAATGCCAACGTAGCCGAGATGATGGAAATGATGCCTGTTACAAGGGGGCATGGGGAAGAGGTCCGGGAAGTCAAGAAACTTGACGCGAGATTCATCGCATTGCAAAGTAAAGGCGTCGTATTGGATACTTTCAATGCGATTTTCGGTTCTTCTGCATTTGTTTCTTACAATATTTTCCAGTTTATCACTTTAGTCGTTTCGGCTGTAATGGCATATCATGGAAAGATCACCATTGGAGATGTCGTGCTTTATAATTCTTTTTTCGGACTCATCATGCAATCTGTTAACAGCATCCTCTCTGTCCTGCCTGAACTGAATAAAGGAATCGATGCCCTCTCGTCCGCAAATGAAGTTCTTGCATCACCGGAAGTGGAGCATAATGATGGAAAAGAGAAGATAAGAAGGTTTTCTGGTAATTACCATCTTGAAAATGTCTGTTTCACATATCCTAAATCGCAACTTCCAGCCATTGCTGATGTCAATCTAGAAGTCAGACAGGGTGAGGTCATAGCCTTTGTGGGTCCTTCAGGTTCCGGGAAATCGACAATGATCAATATTCTTATCGGATTTCGGCATCCTACCAGTGGAAAAATTTTGATTGATGGAAAGAACATGTCCGATGTCGATCTGCGTACATACCGGCGGTTTCTAGGGATTGTGCCACAGAACATATTGCTTTATTCTGGATCTATCAGGGACAATATCTCTTTTGGTCATACAGGATTCAAAGAAAAAGATATCAAGAGGGCTATTGAGATTGCGAATGCCTCTGAATTTATAGAACAGCTTCCTCAGGGACTTGATACGGTATTAGGGGAACATGGAGCCAAGCTGTCAGGCGGGCAGAAACAACGTATTGCCATAGCAAGGGCCATCATCAGAGATCCCCGAGTCCTCATTTTCGATGAAGCCACATCAGCTTTAGATCCGCTCTCAGTTGTAAAAATCAATGAGGCCTTGAGCCAGATCTCAAAGCGAAGGACTGTCTTTATTGTTTCACACAACCTGTTGACAGTCGATAAGGCCAACAGGATTATTGTCTTTAAGAACGGAAAAATCGTAGAACAGGGATCTGCCTCTTCTCTTGTAAGGAAGAGAGGGGAATTCTACAGGCTCCGGGAATTACATAAGAATCCTTTGAAAAAACAAGAATAAACCGAAAAAATGATATATAAGGATGTCTCATGAACCAAGAAAGTGTCAAACAGCTTTTGCTCAAACTGGAAAAACCAGAAAAGGACTTCGACCTTATCTTTTCCGGAAAGGAGAGTGACAAGGTCGATGGTCTGTATAAGCCTACTCTCTGCGAGATCATCATACATAACAGGAATTTTTCAGATGACAACGAACTGATTTATACAGCCATCCACGAGTTCGCCCACCATATCCATTTCTCTACAGCTGCCATTCCTGTTTCAGCGAAATCCCATACTGGCGCTTTCTGGGATATCCTGCACAAATTACTCAACGATGCAGAAAAAAAAGGGTTGTATAAGAATATCTTCAAGTCAAATCCTGAATTCATGGAACTGACAAAAAAGATAAGGGATAAATTCCTTGCAAAAAACGGGGAGCTGATGAAGGAATTCGGAGAGCAGCTGATCAAGGCTTTCCAGCTCTGTCTGAAGCATCATGTCAGTTTTGATGACTACATGGACAGGGAACTGAACCTTCACAGGAATTCCGCAAAGACACTCATGAAAATATCTTCTTTGGACATCAATCCTGCGATCGGTTTTGAGAACATGAAGATTGTCGCTTCCATCAAAGATCCGGAAAAAGTGAAAAAAGCGGAAAAAGCTTTTATGGAAGGCAAGAGTCCTGACATGGTGAGACAGGAATTCAAGGAATCACCCATTAAACAGACTGGAGACAAGGACCTGGACGACATACAGATCCTGTTAAATGAAAAAAAGCGGATCAAGGCCACCATCGACAGGCTGAACCAGAAACTTCTGGAGATCGACAAGCAGATTGTCAAAAAGGAAAAAGGCTGATAAAATAATTTTCTGGATATAGAAAATCACAACAGAGAAAGAAGTCCTGAATATTATTGGGCAGGTGATTTTGTAGGAGCATCCACAGGTGCATGCTTGCTTACTATCATTCCTACACAGGTAGCGATCGTAACAAATAAAATTATCTGGACTATCTGTATCGGCTGGTTGAAAATCGGGTATGTGGCAATCACTGGAAAAAGAACAATCATACCGTATTGTATAGGACTTATCACAATGATGCTACCACGTCTGTAAGCCAGTGAGATGGCAACAAAAGAAAGGATACCGAAGAGAAGATAAAAATAGAGATAAGGTGTTTTGAGATAAGCCAACAAATCAATGCCTTGGGCAGTCATCCGTACCAGTTTCATCAGTATGGTCATATATCCTGCCATGGATCCTGCTACAAAAGCAAGAAGCACTGTCTGGATAATGGGTGTGAACTTTTCTTTCAGGAGTGGTCTGAGAATGAAATATAGGATAAAGAGAAAAAGAGGGATTGAGAAGAAAACCAAAGGCCAGAAAAGAGCCACATGACCAGTGTTTGAATCCTGCTTGCTGATAAGCCCGACTCCGATGATACAGAGTGTGATGAGGAACGAAAAAACATAATCAGATGGAAGCAAGGAATTTTTCAGGATCAGCCTGGAAAGGAATATCGTAAACACGATGTTAAGTCCTGAAACGGCTATGACAATCTGCGGTCCCAAATAACCAAAAGCCAGGAAATTGAACAAGGGTGATATATTGACAAGCATAAACCCCAGGATCCATAACAACCTGTCATTTTTAAAGGATGGGTATGAACCGGATTTCCTGCCAAGCCAGGCGATTCCTTTTTTTTGCATCACAAATCCCAGGGAAAGGAGAAAATTGCATAGAAGCGTCTGGGATAGGCCTGTCAGGAAATCCATGGTTGAACCTCTTTGGCAAATTTAGAAAAGGAATAGGTAAAGATAACAAGAGGTTTTTCAAAAAGCAAGAACCAGGTATCAGCTCTCCTGCTAATAAATAAACTTGACAAACGCACTCTTTTTTTTTATCATTTTAAATCATCCATTCTTTCATAGGAAATGAATCATTCTTGTTTTGGAGGTTGGAAATGGCAGGAAAACCGCTTAATGCAGGGACAAAAGTCTGGCTTGTCACTGTAGACATGGGGTATGGACACCAACGCGCAGCTTATCCCTTGCATAGTCTGGCTTACAAGAAGGTTGTTGACATAAATAATTATGAGGGTATGCCTGAATCAGACAAGAAAATCATCGAAGGTCTGGAAAAATCCTATAACGCCATTTCAAGATTCAAGAAGATCCCGTTCATTGGCGAACCGATTTATGCATTGTACGACAAGCTCCAGGAAATACGTCCTTTCGATCCTAAAAAAGACATGTCACGTCCTACGTTCCAGACATATTTCGGTTCAAAAGTGATGAAGCAAAGAGGATGGGGAAAGCATCTTATCAACAAGCTGGCAACAGAAAAACAACTTCCTTATCTGACAACATTTTTCTCTCCTGCGCACATGGCAGACCTACACGGTTATCCGGGAGAAATCTATTGCGTTCTTTGTGACACGGATATCAGCAGGGACTGGGTCGCAGTGAAACCAAAACAGAGCAGGATAAAATATTTCGCTCCGAACCAAAGGACAGTGCAACGGTTGCAGTGTTATGGAGTGCCCAAGGAAAGGATTTTCCTTACAGGATTTCCTATGCCGGACGAGCTTGTCGGAGGACCTGGAGCACCAACAGCACGTACTGATCTTGCAAAGAGGCTGGCAAATCTGGATCCGAAAGGAGCCTATCTCTCCAAAGAAAAAAAGAGAGTGATGACGGATTTGAAACTGAAATCCCTGCCTCAGAGTGCAGGGCATCCGCTTACTGCGATGTTTGCAGTCGGTGGCGCAGGTGCACAGGGGGAACTCGGTGTGAAAATAATGGAATCCTTTGTTGACCGTATCAAGACCGGAAAAATGCGTTTGATACTTGTGGCTGGGATACACAAAAAAGTGAATGACCTTTTTACGAGTGAGGCAAGACGTTTAGGACTTGGCAACCAGATCGGCAAAGGCGTCATCATCATGTACCAGCCTGTCAAACAGAAATATTTTGAAGAGTTCAACAAGCTTCTGCGTGTGACTGACGTTCTATGGACAAAACCTTCAGAACTTTCTTTTTATGTAGGATTGGGTCTCCCCCTTCTGATAGCGCCGAACATCGGATCCCAGGAAAAGTTCAACCAGGCATGGCTTCTTGAAACAGGCGCTGGCGTAATCCAACCGGATGTCAAGGACTTGGCCACATGGTTTGAGAGTGAAATCGCAAAAGGAACTTTTGCAAAGGCTGCAGTCCTTGGGTATAGGAATGGATATCGCGAGGGAGCCTACAATATTGCAAAGATATTAAAAGAGAGACACGGAAAGAAAGTCCGCTCTACATAGGATAAGAACATGTTTGGATTTTTAACACAGTTATTTGTGTATAACATCCCTTTGGCAGTCATAGGACTCTTGGGTGGGATGGCTCTCCTCTGGTTAAGTTCTGATACAGTCATCAGAGGGATCGGTCCGATTGCACGTTATTTCCATGTCCGCGAATTTGTTGTCACAATTCTTGGAGTGAGCATCCTCTCGTCTCTTCCAGAACTCTCTGTTTCCGCTTTTGCAGCAGCTGCGGGGAAAGCGGAAATTTCTCTGGGCAATGTGATTGGTTCGAATTTTGTGACTCTCACATTTGTGACAGCCCTCTGCGCCATGATACGTCCCATTGCCATTCATACTGAAATCAAGGAACGGGAGAGTGCCTGGATGGTGCTCTCGACTGCAGTGATTCTTCTTCTTTCCATAGACGGAAGATTGACGCGTCTTGATGGATTGATATTGGTCGTTCTCTACATTCCCTATCTTTTTGGAGTGATTCATCAGGCCCGTCTAGAATCTAAAAAAGAAAAAAAGAAAGCTGTGATGAAAAAGCAATCAATCGGTCTTCCTGTAGTATTCGTTATTCTGGGAATTTTTGGAATCCTTTTAGGTGCTGACCTGGCTTTGAAGACAGGGGAATACATAGGCACTGCAGTGGGACTTTCACCTGTAATTCTTGGCATATTATTGTTGGGTTTAGGGACATCCTTGCCGGAGTTGTCAGTGGCGCTCGCTGCCACATTTAAGAACAAGGCAGATGTGACAATCGGCGAGATCTACGCTTCGAATATCTTTACAGCACTTTTCGTATTAGGGATTTGCGCAGTCATTTCTCCCATGACTTTGTTTCCTGATCCTGCACGTCCAACAATGCTGGTCATGCACGATATTCCCATGCTGATCCTGGCAGGAGTTGTGATTCAGATTTTTGTGACAACAGGAAGCAAACTGGTCAGGCTTGAAGCCGCTTTCATAGTGATACTGTATCTCTATTTCGTGTTATCTCATTTCTTTCCTATAAACATTTTCTACAGAGCGTTCTAAAGAGATGAAGACCGTCTTATAATTCAAAACCGACATTCAGTCCCCAGGATCGTTGGCGTTCTTGCCAGTCCTGGCCGCTGCCGTATTCATACAATAGGAATTGCTTTTCCCGAACCAACTAAAAAATGGGCCAAAATTCCGCAGTCGATTACCCGTTTTGTCTTTTGAACATTAGAAAAAGCTCCTCTAAGATCCATTATGTTGCACATGACCACAATATATCTCAAATCTGTGCCCTTGTCAAGCTGCGTTCGACATTTTTTATCTGATTGAAATCGTCTGGCAATTTTTCCGGTTTTGTATTCTTTGAGCGAATTCCTGACATAATCCAGCTTCGTTTCTTTTTACTTACAGTATCCAAATTAAGAATTCCATCCAGATATTATTTATTTTTGCTTGGATTTTATAATTTCAATAAATGATTTTATTGTAAGTACAAGATCATGTTGATCCTTTGAATAAGTCTCATGAATTTTTTCAGGAATAACAAGAATAATAGAATTTGACTTCATCTCATCAGTCTGATTTTTACTTATGGCTGGCTCAAGAGTTGCAAGATGCTTTACAGGAATTCTCTGCGCTTCTACGAGTATTTGGCGCCACCGATCCTTGCATGTTGTCTTGACTCCGAGCATGGCAAGTTGCATTTCATTAAATGCAGGGTCGTGATATTCCTTGGAGCCTGGAAATATAAAATCAGGTCTGGAATGGCCCTCTGTTATTTTATTTCGGTCATATCTGATATTGTTCATTTTAAAAAGAGTTTCCAGATGGTTCTCAAAGGCAAATCCAGCTCTTGATTTCCTCCGATTTTGAACACTGAGAGAATATCCAATAAAATCATCAACAGAGTCAAATCCGCTTTCGAGTTTTTTTTGTATAATTTTTTTCTCAAGAAATCTAAAAAGAAGTTCTTCATTCTCCAAAAGTGTCATGAGAGCAATATCAGGTTCATGAATTGGGTCTATACAAGAACTGAAAGCATGTAAAACGGCATCTGAAACCATATGTGTAGATGGCATGTTTCTCATAAAGTCATCAAGTGTTTGATCAGGAAGCCAGGATATTTTTTCTGAAAAATCAAGTTTTATATTAAGAGAATCCAGGATAGTTCTGGATGCAAAATCAAGTGCAGACAATTTTGCCGTTTCAAAATCGGCTACATGGAATTGGTCAAACTGCTCATGTCCAAACCTGAAAAGCCAGATCAGCTGTTTTTCTGAAGTTGAACCATTCTCAGCAACAATTACAAGTACCTTTTTCCCTTTCGCAAATTTTACAACAATCAAAAGATCATTCTCGTGAGCATTCCTGATTGCATCATTTGAGGTAAAGTAAAACCGGAATTCCGATCTTGTGGGGTGATTTTCACGAGCGTCATACCATGTAAGTTTTCCGGAAGCTTTTACTGTGTCATCCTCATTCTTTCCCAGATATATGAAATCCGCCTTAAAAGTAGCCTTTTTCACTCCTAAGAGTTTTTTTAACTGTGTTACTCCATTAAATTCATGCTGGTTTGATATACCAGGATCAGTTTCAACACTTGAAAGTCGTTTTACACCAGCACCTGAAAAAAGGCTGTTCAGTCGGATTTCAGGCATGCATGACCGCCCTTTTCAAACGTTCCAATGAATAGTCATCACCTGGAATTAAATCATACTGGGTGTTCTTAACACATGATTCTTCACCTTTGAGACTGGAAAGAATGGATTCGGCCACGTCGGCAATCAATGGCATGACAACGGAATTCCCAAATTGTTTGTAAAGTTGCGTATCGGAAATACCATCTATTTTATAGGAATCAGGAAAACCCATCAATCTGGCACACTCTCGGGGAGTCAATCTTCTGGGGTTGGAATTTTTCTGTGGTATCAATATTTCTGACCCATCCTTGTAATATCTGGCACTTAAAGTTCGGGTGTGCCCATCAAGATCAGCAAGACCAAAACCGAATCCATTTCCTTCTTCACGATGTTTTTTGGCATAATTCTGCAGATATTTCCAAAGTTTGTCTGACAATGTGTATTTAGGATCAACTTTTTTCTCGAGAATATCTCTTAATTTAGGAAGTTTCTTTGGTATATAAACCGGAAATTTAAATTCTAGATTTTTCTTGAAACCAACAATAAGAATTCGTTCTCTGTGCTGTGGAACATAATTGACCGCGTCAAGAACCTTGTAGTGAACATGATATCCAAGTTCATCATCAAGTGTTTTCATAATAACTGCAAAGGTATTGCCATGATCGTGATTCTTGAGGTTTTTTACATTTTCAAGCAGGAAGGCGGAAGGTTTCCTGTCTCTTATTATTCTTTTTAGCTGAAAAAAAAGCGTTCCTTGAGTAGGATCGTCAAAGCCATGGGGGCGTCCCAGGGAGTTTTTTTTCGAAACCCCGGATATGGAAAATGGCTGACAGGGGAATCCAGCAACAAGAATATCATGTTGTGGTATATCCGATGACTGTATTTTTGTGATATCCCCATCCGGGAGTTCATTAAAATTCATTCTGTAGGTTAATCGAGAATATTTGTTCCATTCAGAGGAAAATACGCATTCTGCACCATTTTTTTCAAATGCCAACCTGGTTCCACCTATTCCTGCAAACAGATCAATAAAAGTATATTTTGAATTTTTCATGTTTTGACCATCGTATTCAAGTTCATTCTTGTCTTTAAATATAATCTTTTTAGGGAATAAATCAAGTTGATTGTTTTCCATTAGTTCATTACCTCCTGATACAAGTCTATTAAACAACTTTTCCGCTTAGAATGTTCCCACATCATTTCGCCTGTGCCGTGACCAACAACTTCCTTTCAGTTTGATGTTTCAGAAAACTGAAAGAAGTATTGAGGTCGTCTATGGTTTAATCTGTCGCCAAAAGTCTGAAGCACCCCAATGATACAGACCTGCCCCACCCCCAAATACAAACAAGGCTGTTTTACAGGTATGATTAAGCAAAGCTTTTAAAAACCATGAGTCTGTCTTAAAATATTTTACAACCCAAAACCGACATTCAGTCCCCAGGATCGTTGGCGTTCTTGCCAGTCCTGGCCGCTGCCGTATTCATATCCATAATGAAATGAGAGACGGAGTTTTCTCTCCCCGTTTTTCAGGAGAAGGCCTTCCTGGAATTCTCCGTTCAGATGCATTCCTTCATTTCCTGAAACCAGATACCCAAAACCGGAAATTTCCAGAAGGAAAAGTCCTGCACGTGTCCTCCAGATAGGAAGAGCCAGCCTTACACCAGTGCCTGCTTCATATTTCCAGTCAGGGCCTATGGCATGCCAGTAATAGTCAAACCGGAAAGGTATCTGTATGATCCCTTTTTCAAACCAAAGTTTCAGCTGTGCGGATTCAACAGAGACAGTCCTGCAGTCATCATTTATATTTCCCTTGTAACCGTCTGCGAGGTGTGCTGATTCGTGGAACATAGGATAAATGGAAATGTGGAGGTTGCTGTTGATCTTGTAATCAAATCCGAGAGCCAGGCCTGCCAGAAACCTGTCAACATGGAACTTCATGTTTTCAGGATACATCCATATACGGATGAAGGCAGCGGTTGTAAGCTGGAGAGGACCATATCCCAGAAGGGGTACTTTCATGCCAATCTTGCCTTCATCGGAAATCTCGTTGTTCAGATTTTGGAACCTTAGATAGGTGTTGATTTCCTTATGGTCTAGAGCAAAGTTCGGTTTATACAGAGGATAAGGAAGAATCTCAAATGGCTGGGCTGCGTCGAGATGTGTGACCAGCAAGACCAATGACAGTAAAAAGAAAGCGTAGTTTTTCATTTCACCTTCTTGTGTGACAAGAGCTTTTAGGAATTTGATAACATTGACAATAATAGAAATCGCTGTTCCAAAGACTGCTATATAAAGAATGATTCTGAATAGGCATTATATAAAAGATAAACAGTTCCATCAGTGTCCTGATAATTTCTACCACGTATTTGCCTGTTTAGTTTTCCCTGTGTTCATTTTTACAGTAATCACGTATGAATTCGCCTTTTCAACAAAAACAGGTTAGTCCTTTATCATCTTTTTAAGAGTATTGATCTTGACAAGGAAAAGGATGAAAACAACAAGCGATGCGACAGGAATCAGTTGGCCAAGGAGCGGTATCACCGAAAGAATGGAAGCTGCAGAAAGGATGGCAGCCCATAGTCCAAGTTGCCTGCCACAATCACCTACAGAGGTCTCGTTCTTGGAATCAAAATAGGCTTTGAGTGATTCAGGTATCCGTAGGTATACAAAAAACATCCAGACGATGTTGAAGAGAGGGATAAGCAGAAGGAAGACATGTCCAGGCGACATTTTTCTGAACTGTTCAGGGATTTTTTTAAGGACATTGTAGAGATAGACAAGTATGAGTATGAAAATTATCAGCATGACCATTGAAAACACGATCATGAGAAAAACGAAAATAAAACCCAGACCCATGACAGCCATCATGATGGCAGAAATGTCACCTGTGCTTAATGATTGGACGAGTGCTTGGAATTCTTCCATAATTAACTGACCTCCGTTAGTTTTTTTATTTCAGGCTTTCACTTGTAAGATTTGTAATAATATGAAAAAAATGGACTGTATGAGGAAAAAATGTATTGTCATGTCGGATGAAACTTTCTGTTTCATGGGAAATCCTTAATCTGTTTCAGTCTCCTATTGACAAACAATAATATCAAATACCATGGGATATTGCAAAAAAAACATTAAGTCAAATGTGGAAAACCTGAGGCAAGGCTTTGTCTGTATCTTGACTTCCATTCTAATCAGTGCTAACTTGTCTTATCTTGACAATTCGTGTCGTTTCCTTCGGTTCTTTTCCTCTTTCTGAAAAAACGGATTTTACCGATAAGGAAACGAGGAGGACTTATGTCCAAAAAAATTCTTATCATGGCTTTCCTGCTTCTTCTGCCGTTTTACTCATTTGCTATAGAAGCATCAGAATCTTTCAAAAAAGCTGATGATTTCTTCAAACAGGGAAAATTCGAGATGGCTCTCCTGTTTTACAACCGTGAAATCAACGAACGTCCAGATAACGGACAAGCCTATTTCAGAAGAGGAAAGATCCATTTTTATAACAAGGCCTATACAAATGCCCTTCTTGATTTCAAGCGTGCATCCGACATCCTTCCTAAAAACAAGGATATCCTTTATGCGAAGGCAAACGCTCTTGCCATGACAGGCGAGTTTGATTCTGCTATTGATGAATACGGCAGGCTGTTGAAGATGGACAAGAAATTCGCTTATGCATATCTGAACCTGGGAAATATATATTTGCGAAACAAGAAAGACAAGGAAAGTACAATACAGAATTGGGAGACGTTCCTTGAGCTTTTACCAGACTATGAACAAGCCGATGATATCCGGAAGGCGATTGCTTATCTTAGGTCAGCTGAATTTTCGTGGAACCAGATTGATCCGGACCTGCAGGCATCGGATTCCAAGTCCGGTGATACGGAGACAGATAAAAACGCTACAAACGCAACTAGTGACAAACTGGATCTGGACAGTATCCTTCCGGATCTGGATATCAGTGGCGAAGGAACAAAGGCAGATGTTTCCAAACAAAAAGGAATGGCAGACAAGAAATCGATAGAGACTGAATAGGGAGTGACTATGGCAAGAAGGAAGATTGAAAAACAACCCAAAAATTCGATTGCAGAAATGATTGTTGAAACGGAACGGGAACTGGTCAGACAGTCATCACAGAACAGCATCACTATAAGCAGGCAGACGCTTGTCTTGGGTGGCGGTTTTCTGCTGGTTGTCCTGGTTCTGGTTTTTCTCTTAGCTCAGCAATGCAGCATGAACAGGCAAATGATGACCCAACAGAAGGAGCAGATAAAGCTTTTGCAGGAAATGCTGAAGCAGAATCCAAAAGACTCTGAAGCATACAAGAAAATCGCAGATTTATACAGGATTCAGGGACTGGACAATCAGGCTATCATCCATTATAAGAGTGCACAGAAATATGACAAGAGCGATGCTGATTCCTATATCAAACTTGGACAACTTTACAAGGATCAAGGTCTGTTGGATGATGCGATACAGCAGTTCAAGAAAGCGCTCGCTTTGGATCCTTCAAACAAGGAGATCCAGTCACTTCTTAACGAGACAATAAAGCAGGCAAAAGAAGCACAGGAAGAACAGAACAGACAGGCAACAAAACCATCAGCTTCTGGAAAGCTCACGGATGCACAAAAATACGACGCTGCGAAGAAAGCCTATGATGCAGGAGTCCAACTTGAGAATGCCAATCAACCTGACAAAGCTCTTGAACAATACAAGAAAGCTGTTGAAATTGATGCCGGTTTCCAGAAAGCGCATTCACGCATGGGATCCATATATGTTGAAAAGGACCAGCTGAAGAACGCATCAGACTCCTTGCGAAAAGCCCTTCAACTTGATCCGAACGATGCGCAAGCCCACTACAGTATGGGAAGGCTTTATGAGAAGAACAAGATTCCGAATAGTGCCATAGAATCCTATCAGAAGTCACTTGACCTGGATCCTGAAAATGCAATGGCGCATTACAGGCTTGGAATCATGTATTTCCTGAAGGAATCCTATAAGAATGCTGGAATTCATTTTGCAAAGGCATTCTCATTAAAACCGGATTTCACACGTGCCTGTTACAATCTTGCTGTCACTCTGGACATGTTGGGACAGGACGGTGATGCCATAAAATATTACAAGCGCACACTGGAACTTGATCCTGGTTACAAGAAAGCGTATTATAACATAGGCATCATTCAGAACCATCAGGGACAGCATGATGCAGCCATCAGATCCTTCTTGGAAGAGAAGAAGCTCTCCCCGAATGATGCCAATGTCTATTACAACCTCGGACTTGCATACGAAAAACAGGATTCACTGGATGATGCGGAATCAAATTATAAGAAAGCTATTGAGCTTAACAGGATGTTCGATAAGGCCTATTACAATCTTGGAAGCATGTATATTAGACAAGGCAAGCCTGATCTCGGACTCCAAAACCTCAATAAAGCCTTGAGCCTCAATCCTTCAGATGCGGATACGCTTTATAACATTGGAAAAGCCTTTGATGACCTGAAGGACAGGCAAAAAGCGATCAGCTCCTACAAAAAAGCGATTGAAGTGGATTCCTCGTTTGTGAAGCCCTATATCAACCTTGGTCTTGTTTATACTGAAATCAATGAGTTTGACAATGCGATTTCCACATTGAAACGTGGTGTGGATGTGAATCCCCAGAATGCTGAGTTACGGAACAATCTCGGATTGGCGTATCAGTCAAAAAAACTGTATGATGAGAGCATCAAGGAGTTAAGGAAAGCGATCGAGATCAATCCCGTCTATCTTGAGGCGCAGAACAATCTGGGGCAGGTCTATGATGATATTGGATTGACTGATGAGGCAATAAAGCAGTTTCAAAAGTCAATAAAGATCAGTCCAAGGCATTCTACTGCTTATAAACTGCTGGGTTATACCTATTATAAGATGAAAAACAATGCAGCTGCAAAAGAGAGCTTCCAACAGTATCTGAATGTGGATCCGAACGCATCAGACCGTGCCACAATAGAAGGAATCATCCAGAAACTGTAGGATCGTGTTTTGCCTGGTTGGCCTGCCTGCTGAAATAAATCCCCTCAAGTTGCTTTTTCTACTGGTAAAGAGTATATTCCTTAATCAATAAATCGGAGTTTATCATGTTCAAAGGACCCATAACAGCCATTGTGACACCTTTCAAGAATGACCAAGTCGATTATGACAGTCTGGAAAAATTGATTGAATGGCAGATAAAAGAAGGCATCATGGGAATCGTGCCTTGTGGAACAACAGGAGAGTCTCCCACGCTCAACTATCAGGAACACAAGGATATCATCAAGTTTACAGTGCAGACAGTCAAGAAACGGATTCCTGTCATTGCTGGTACAGGTTCTAACAGTACTGAAGAGGCCATTGAACTGACTGTGCAAGCTGAAAAAGACGGGGCAGATGCCACCTTGCAGGTTGTCCCCTATTATAATAAGCCAACGCAGGAAGGACTTTACAGGCACTTCAAGTCCATTGCAGAAAATTCGAAGATTCCTATCATACTTTACAACATTCCAGGACGTTCTGGTGTGAACATGACTCCTGCCACTATCGGCAGGCTTGCAAAGGACTGTTCAAACATTACAGCAATAAAGGAAGCTGCAGGCAACGTAGATCAGGTAGCTGAAATTTTTCTAATGACAGAAGGAAAGATGGACATCCTTTCCGGAGATGATGCGCTTTTCCTGCCATTCGCAAGCGCAGGAGCTGTGGGTGTCATTTCCGTTGTATCCAACATCATTCCAGCGGATATGAGAGCCTTCTACGACGCAATAGCAAAGAACGACTTGGCAGAAGCACGCAAGTGGCATTTGAAACTTTTCTCCCTCATTAAGTCCATGTTCATCGAGACGAACCCGATTCCTGTGAAGACGGCACTTGCTTTGATGGGCAAGATCGGGAATGACATGCGCCTTCCCATGTGTGAAATGTCCGAGGCGAACCTGTCCAAGCTTAAGGGCGAGATGAAGAGATATGGACTGTTGAAATAATTGTTTCAGTCATTTTATTCTTTTATATATTTCCAGGTTTCTTGAAGTAATATCGATTTTTTTGAATCCCTCAACATTGATCTTTTCTCCGTCTTTTTTTCGCAATGCATATTCCCGTGGTGTGCTTGAATAATCGAGGCTATATCTTCCATATCTTACGACCAGGGCGTGCAGGCTCCAATCCTGGTATAGGCTTTGTGGAATCGTAAAAACAGTCCCAGAAGGTACGATCTGTTTAATCTCCTTCAAATCAAGTATTACTGCCTTATCACGATGCGGTTCTGAAATATTGAAAAGAGTATAGACAATGCTTGAAACCAGGAATATGACCGCTATCAAAGAGAGGATTTTCCTTGTATGCATCCTGTTTTCAATCTCTTTTTCTAATTTTTGGAACAGGGGAAGAGTCATCAATGCAAGACCTATGGAAAAGACAGGAAAAGCGCAGAGAGCATAGTAAAGAGCTCTTTTCTCGCTCAAGCTGATTGGCAAGACTCCGCAAAGAGCCAATATCATGAAAAAAAGACCGATTCGAAAACTTGAACGGTCTTGAACATCCTGTTCTTTTTTCTTCCGTATTAGAAATGTAATGATACTGATAAAAATGATTGATATAAGATTTTCCTTGATGAATCCAAAAAAAACATCGAGGTGTTTCCATGTAAAATGACCTCTGACATTTCCAAGAATCTGTGCATTAAAGTAGGTTGTCATCATTTCCTGTGCGCCTGGCCAAAAATAAAAAACAGCAGCTATACCCATGAAACAAACAACCCAGAGAATAAAGGTGTCAATGATGAATTTTTTATGCTTGCTTGGTTCTATAATCAGCCAGTACATAAAAGGAAAAGCCAACGGAAAAAGACCAGTGAAACCTTTTGTGTAAAAAGCGAGTATAAGGGAAAAACCGGCAGGTATAATGGGAATGTGACTGTTCTTTACCTTTGAAAATGCCAACAGGTAGATGGCTATCCCAGTGAAAACGCTCATTGTATTTTCTATCATATTATTGCTATAAGCCCAAAGAATCTGAGGTGTGAGAACCCAAAAAAGCAAGGGGAGGTAGGTTGTCAACCCTTGCTGCTTTTTAGTAAACAGCCAATATGTTTTCAGCATGAAGAAGGCTGTGAGAATGGCTGTCAATGTAGTGTATCCTTTTTCTACAAAAACATGATCTCCGAAAAGGCGGTAAAACATGCTCAATAGAAATGGCATAAGTGGTGGGTGTCCGAAGAATCTATCGCTTAGTGTCTGCGAATAGTGTAGATTAAAGAAGGACCCAAAACCTTCAGCAAGGTTTCTTGCTATTCCAGCATACATCATTCCGTCGAAAAACATGCCATCAGTCAGGATACGGTAGCCACAGGCTGCAATTACAACACTTATGGCTAAAAGCAAAACAATTTTCTTTTGACTCAGAACCATCGAAGCTCCCATATAATAAACATAGAAAAGCTAACCTATTCCATTGATTATGTCAATTTGTCACAATTCACCTAAGAAAAAAAAACGAGAGCTGTAGACAACTGGTAAAACTTGATTTAATGAAGAATATTCATTAATTTATACATGAAATATCTATTACGTATTTTGCGAGTGAATCAGTTTAAAAGTTCCTTTATAGGATTATGATTGAAAACAAAAAATATTCTTATTATTCCGACTTACAATGAAATCTCTAATATACAGGCTCTTCTTACTAGACTGTCCACTGTCAGAGAAAAAATCAAAATAGATATTCTTTTTGTGGATGACAATTCACCCGATGGAACTGCAGGCCTGATTAAAAAGTTTCAAGCCCATGATAATTCCATTCGTTTATTATCCAGAAAAGGCAAGGAAGGATTGGGGAAAGCATATATTGCCGGTTTCAAATGGGCTATCAATAAAGGATATGATGTTCTTTGCCAGATGGATGCGGATCTTTCCCACAGACCTGAGCATCTGTCTGGAATGTTACAAGCTTTAACTACATCGGATTTTGTCATTGGGTCAAGATATGTTCCAGGTGGTGGAGTCGTAGGCTGGAGTTTGAATAGGAAGCTTCTATCAAGGGTTGGTTCCTTATATGCGCAAACCGTTTTGGGCTGTCCTATTCATGATATGACGGGTGGATTTAACATGTGGAGGGTTTCAGTCCTTGAATCCATAGAATTGGATAAGCTTTTTTCAACTGGATATTCATTTCAGATAGAAATGAAGTACAGGGCTTATTTGAAAGGTTATTCTTTCAAGGAAATTCCCATTGTTTTTGAGGATCGGGTTGATGGACAATCCAAGATGTCAAAAGCCATTATGAAGGAAGCTTTTATGAATGTGATAAAACTTAGGC
Source organism: Brevinema andersonii (assembly GCA_020722765.1). GTDB lineage: Bacteria > Spirochaetota > DYKD01 > DYKD01 > DYKD01 > DYKD01. Next base: position 81,877 of record DYKD01000002.1, read on the forward strand.
TTAGGAAAAACCTGCTAAAAAGCTGATGCTTACCTGAAAGAAGGAGGTGGCAGCAATATTTGTGCTGTCGTTTCCAGAAAATTCCAGACAGGCCCGAAAAACTTTCCAAACACACCTGTGAAAATCAGAAACAGGAAAATAATGATGAAATATGTCCTGAACTTGACAAAGGTCTCCAGCACCTTGCCATAAAGAAAACTTGTCAGTATCCATGAACCGTCCAAAGGTGGAATGGGAATCATGTTGAAAGCGGCAAGTATGAGGTTGATCAATACGAAGTACGAAAGATAAAGGTAGAGTGACTGTGGGCAAACATGAACCAGAAATATCCTGTAAACCAGGATGACTACAGCTGCAAGAATCAGATTGGAAAGCGGTCCTGCCAGTGCTACAAAGCGTGAATCCCTGCGCGGGTTGTGTAAGTTTGAAACTGTAATGGGTACAGGTTTGAAAAGTATGAGAGGGGGCAACCCAACAATGCCCAATCCAAGGGGCAAAAGCACTGTTGTAAAAATATCTATGTGTTTCAGAGGATTTAGTGTGAGCCTTCCTGCAAGTTTCGCTGTAGGATCGCCCAGCCTGAACGCCATGTAACCGTGGGAAACCTCGTGGATCAGGGCTGCGGGAAGAATGGCTGCGATGAAGAGGAGGAGTCCCATGATGAAATCAAGGCTCATCTTAGTTGTCTTTTATCTCTATTTTAAGCCCAAGAGACTTGTATTTGTTGATGAGCTTGTTGATGTTGATCTTGCTGTGCAGGAGGAGTGTCTCTGAATTGAGCTTGTCCTGGATGAAACCCACCAGTTCAGCGTCATGTTCTATCTTTTTGATGATGAGTTTGGAGGCCTTCAGTATATACTGGTTTTTATAAAGTTCGATCTTGTTGAACTGGGAATAACAGTCCTCGATAAGGTCTGTTATGTTTTGGGGAACTTTGACTGTTGAATTATCTGCAAGAAACTTACCCAGATCCTTCTCCTTGACGCCGTCGAGGATGGCATTGTAAATCGATTGTTTTGTAATCTTGAAAGTGTTGAGGGTTTCCGTCTTTACGGTTTCTATGAAAGAGAGAAGCTTGAAATATTTCTTCTCATCGAAGTTGGGAGGGATGATGATCTCAAAGTTCGGCTGGATAGTGAACTTGGATATCTTTTTGGGGAAGAACGGAGTGATACTCCGCTTGCCGTTGAGAAGCTGTTTGCCCAAAGGGGTTATCATGAAACCGTTAAGGTCGTAGTCGAGACGCGTGAGGTTGAAAAGTTCGTCGTAGATTTCCCGGAGCTTGTCGGATTCCAGGGAAGGCAGGTCAGCAAGCTGTTCAGTGTTGAGATTGTTGTTGTTCACGATGCGGGTGATGGCTTCAATGAGCTCCGGTTTTGATGATGACTTTGATACTTGAGCATGCTGTTTGTTGAAAGTCGTTTTCACGACACCAGTCCAGAAAAGCTCCTTGGCAAAGAGGTTCTCTGTCATCTGCTTGTTTGACGTGATCTGTTTGTTTGCATAGTACTTGTTCTTGAAGAAAGCAGGAGGATCTATGAAGCTCTTGTACTGGGTTGTCAGGGTCTTATAGAACCTGTCAAAGTTAATCCATTTGTTTGCAGGCAGATCCTTGAGCATCCCTGTAATGACTCTTGTCTTCTTATCTTCCTTGATCTTCTCTTCCATGTAATCATAGATCTGAAGGTAGGCCGTATCCGTCTTTTCCAGAAAGATGATGATCTTGTTGAAATCAATGTCCCAGAAATTGCTTGTATGGATCAAAAATTTGTTGTGGATGGAGAATTCCAGTAAAAAGTCGAGGTAATTCACTTCTTTCACAAGGATGAAATTCTTAAGAATCTTGGTGTAGTTGTTTTTCCGTATCTTGTTGTTCTTGAGCAGGGGGATCTTGTTGTAATAGATGAAGGAAAAAAGCTTCAACAAGTCTGTTGTGATGTTTTGTTCGTTGTTGAAGATCTTCAGATTCTTGGGTTCATCTGTGTAAAAGTCATAAGAATGGGGCATGGGGCAAAATCCTCATATAAGGTTTGTTTTTCTATGTATTTAGTAGCATAAAAAAGGTGCGTATAAGTTATATAGAAAATGGATAAAAGTCAAGTATAAAATTTACTTTTTTATCACACTAACTGTATGAATAATGGATGTTAGAAATATGGTTGTCATTGTTTGATTTTAAGCCCTTTTTTGTTGACTTATTCCTGTTTTTTCTGTAATTTTTATCTCGATATTCCAAGGTCAAGGCAGAGAATGAAAAATATTATTCCATGGTTGAAAAAAAATCCCTTGTTCTTTTTGAACATCCTGTCAGGGACTGTGTTAGCCCTGTCATATACTGTTTCCTTTCTTCAGCCTTTCTCTTTTTTTGTATTCATAACGTTCATCCTTTCCTTTTATCAGTTGAAAGGGAAAAAACTGTTTGGACATGCCCTGGCATTCATGCTCTCTTTTTGGATCACTCTTGTCTATTGGACCTATATCTATGCAACCATCGCTTTTCCCATGCTTATGCTGCTTTTTGTGATCTATACGGGGCTGTTCACTTTTGTGGCATCCATCGTACTTCCTTTTTCAGGAAGATTCCGCTTCCTTGTGTTTCCTGTCCTTTGGGTCGGTTATGAATATTTCCTGGGGCTGGGATATCTTGGTTTTCCTTGGGGAACGAGCGGAGTTGCTTTGCATTCGTTGCTTCCCTTCATTCAGATCGCTGATTTTTCTGGAATCTGGGGAGTTTCTTTCTTCCTTTTTCTCATGAATGCGCTGCTTGCAGAAATCTGGTTGCATCGGAATGATAGAAAAAGGGTCATTGTCTTTGCTTCCTTGTCTATCTTGCTGGTTTCCTGCGTCATGGTGTATGGGCTTGTAAGTCTGAATGTTCCTCTTTCTCATACTGGTTTTAAGGTGGGGCTTGTGCAGGGAACGCTTGATCCTAATTCAAAATGGAATGAGATCAAAGAGACAACATACGCTAGGCTCAAGGAACTTACAGAAGTCTGTGTGAAAGACGGGGCAAATCTGGTATCATGGTGGGAGACTCCTGTCATGGATTATGCGCTCTACTACCTTTGGATCTATGACACAAGTGACAAGAAAAAGCTGGACAAGCGTTTCAAAGAGATGGCTGAATACGACAGGAAGTTTTTCAACATAGCCAAAGAATACAATGTTCCCATAATGACCGGATTGCCCGATGCCATACCTAAAGGAAACACCTACGACTTCTATAATGCTGCAGTCCTGGTAGGAACCAACGGAGAAGCTCTTGGCAGATATTACAAGATGCATCTTGTGCCATTTGGCGAGTGGTTCCCTTACGCAAAAATTTTTCCTTTTGTCGAAAACCTGCTTGAATCCTTGGGTGCAGGTCAATACACGCCTGGCACGGAATATAAGGTTTTCGAAGTGCGCGGAAAAAAGTTTTCAGTAGTCATCTGTTATGAAGGTATTTTTGGGGAGATATCAAGACGTTTTGTGAATCATGGAGCGGAATTTCTTGTCAACATTACAGATGACATGTGGAGTTTCAGTGAAGCTGCGGAAAAACAGCATGCTTATCTGGATGTTTTCCGTGCAGTTGAAAACAGGGTCAGTTTTGTACGGGCTGCGAATGCAGGCCTCACCTGCCATATTGATCCTCACGGCAGGATAAGAAACAGCATCCCCTTGTTCAAGCCCGGACATTTGACAGTGGATTTATTGGATCATCCCAAACGGGGAAAGACCCTTTATTCCGTTTTTGGTGATTGGGTTGGAAGATCTCTCTTTTTTCTGTCATTAGTCCTTTTTATGGCAAGTCTTTTCATTGTCATCATAAGAAAATTAAAACAACGTCTGTAAAAGTTTAGAAAAGGCATCCACCCCTGCTCAAGGTCCGTACGTTCATGCCGGGTTTGATATTTTTGGCTATCTTCTTTTTTACATACGAAGAGGAAGTTCTCTCTCCGATTTCTTTTATTTTGATTTTTCCAATATTGACAATCTTTCCTGGATAGACATCTCCCGTCACAGGATGGATGACAGGAGGACTTTTCTGTATCACCTCAAAGATATCGCCTTTCTTGACTCCGTAGTCCTGTCCAATATCAAGAGTGACTATGAACTTCCCTTTCACTTCTTCAACAGTAAGGACATATCCCTCTGGCTTAAAAAGGTCGAACAGTTCCTTGCTGTAATTCTGTGCTGCCTTTTCCACTGATCTTGTTGCCAGGAACGGTTTTTCAAGGTTAGGATCTTTTTCTTCAACCTGTTTTGGGGGTGTTTTGGTTGCCACATGAACAAGCGCAGTGACTACGTCCATTGGTTTTTCTTCAATATATGGTTCTTCAGCTTCTGATTTTTCGGATTTTGATCCTGAAAACACAATCAGCCCTGTGTTGATATCAATCACGCGCACTTGCAAAGTAGACGTTCCTCTATATACATATACTTTTTTTGTCATTTCAACAGAAGTGCCGTCCTTCTGCTTTTCCTTGTAAGATTTCTCTTCCAGGTTTTTTGTGACAATCCCCTGCTCGACTTCACCTACCACCAGGTATTGGATCCCGGAAATTTTCCCAACAGTATAATTCCCTGCCTGGTCTAGGATTCCTGAAAGGCCGATGTTCTGTTCTTTGAGAATCTGTTCAAGGTTGACCCTGTCAACGACAGTCACACTGCCAAGACTGACCAGTATGTCATTGATCCTGTTTGCTGACAGCTTCCCGAGATTGGAAACCTTACAATTCACTTCCTTGAAATCCACAACAGCGATTTTAGGTTTTTCCTTTGCAAAAAGAGAGATTGCAAGAAGAGACAGGATAAGCATGACGGGAATCATTTTTTTCATTAGAGACCTCATGTGTTCAAGTTCCCGGAATAGAAATAGCTTTCAACAATATCACAAATGATGTGGATGATCGTGATATGCACTTCCTGGATGCGTGCGGACTTTTCAGCTTCCACAACAGTTGTGACATCAAGCATCTGTTTTATAGGTCCTCCATCACGGCCAAGAAGACCCATGGTAATCATCTTGTTTTGCTTGGCTGCTTGAACGGCTTTGATCAGGTTTTCCGATTTTCCACTTGTTGAAAGGACGAACAGAATGTCTGCTTCATTTCCTAGGGCGCTGACCTGCCGTGAATAGGTATTTTCAAACCCATGATCATTGGAAATCGCTGTGAGTGTGGCCATGTCTGTGCCAATGGCTAATGCCGGCATCGGGCTTCTTTCAATCTGGAATCTCCCTACAAGCTCTCCTGCAAAATGCTGTGCATCAGAAGCACTTCCCCCGTTTCCACAAATCAGAATCTTGTGTCCGTTCTGTATGCATGCAATGATAGCATCAATCATGGCGTTGACAGAGACAAGGTTTGCATCGGTCAGGAATTTTTCTTTTGTCTTGATCGATTCATGGAAAAGGTCTAAAATTCTGGTTTTCATTTGGACTCCTTAGAATACTGGCTTCACCCATTTGTCTTCCGGTGTTCCTGCATAAATCCATCCTTTCCGGCCATTAGGCAATACGATCTTGTAGTGGGAATAGACAGTATCAATGATGTCAAAAGTATAATCCTGTGCAGCAACACCGATTCCAGGACCTTCTACTTCGTAAGGTTTTGGACGGACACTGATACCGCCTTCCAGATTTATTTTTACCATGTTTTCGTCAACAAGAGTTGTCCATTTTTCAGGAATGTTGGCATATATCCAACCTTGCTTGTTGTTGGGAAGTCTGATGAGGTAGTAGGTCGGTATGGCATCCACAACATTATAGACAATATCGGCCATAGCGGCTCCTATGACTTTTGACTGTGAGTCTGGAAGGTCACGGACATTGAGGCTTTTTCCTTTGACTACCCTTATTTTTGAAGGGACTCCTGAAGGCAGGATAATCCTGCTTTTGCATGAGAACCCAATGAACAGGAACGGAACGAGCAATAATATAAATGCAGATTTCAGAGACATAGGATACCTCCCTTTCGGATGACGCTTAAAGATATCTGACAACACCTTCAAGATGAACCTTGGAAAATGTTCCATTGCTGTTGATAAAGGAAATGACCAGCTCTTCTCCGCCTTGTGTCAACACATGAACAGGATCCTGAGTCCGTCCTAAGGCAGTGGCAACCAAGGCCGAGGCTGTCGATCCTGTTCCGCAAGCCATGGTCTCATTTTCAACACCGCGTTCGTAGGTACGCACACGGATATGATTTTTGTCGAGGACTTGGACGAAGTTGACATTCGTTCCTGCTGGTGCGAATGTCTGGCTTCTCCGTATTTCTTGTCCTAGTGTAAACACGTCAATGTTTTCAACATCTTCAGTCAGAACGATAGTATGGGGAACACCTGTATTGATGAATGACACTTCACCCTTATAGTGAGGCTCATCAACTTTGATTCCTGTCCTATAACCGATAGGGTCTGTCAACTGGACCTTCACACGGCCTTTCTCCTTGACTTCGCCTTCAATGATGCCAGCAAGTGTCTCAAACTTCATGAATCTTTTGTCTGCAATCTGTCTGTCAAAAGCGAACAGGGCTGCGCAACGTGCGCCGTTACCGCACATTTCCGCTTCACTGCCGTCTGCATTTATGATACGCATACGGAAATCAGCTTTCACTGAAGGTTCAATGAAAAGGCTTCCATCGGTCTTGTTCTCATTCGCGAACTTTTTCGTGTATTCGATGATGTCCTCTATATGACCGTCCCGGTTGTCAGAGACAGTGAATGTGTTTCCGGATCCGCTGATCAGAAGGTAATCGTGCATATCAAAAAACCTCGTTTCTTGTCATGTCGTCATATGTTTCAGGCTTTCTTATGGTCCTGGCTTTGTCGCCATCAACCAGCACTTCTTCAACAAAAGGATGCGAGTTATACCGTGATGACATGGCCATTCCATAAGCGCCTGCATTGAGAACAGCAAGCAGATCCCTTTCCTTCACTTCAGGAAGAGCCCTTCCTTTGGCGAAAAAGTCACCGCTTTCACATACAGGACCGACAACATCAACCTTGATCTTTTTTTTGCCTGACGCATCTATGGGAACAATGGTATGATAAGCATCATATAATGAAGGTCTGATGAGGTTGTGCATGCCTGCATCTACGATTACGAATTTTTTGTCCAGGCCATCTTTGATGTATAAGACGCGCGATATGAGAGCTCCGGAGTTCCCTGCAATGTAGCGTCCTGGTTCCATGATGATCTTGTATCCTGAATTTTTCAACGGAGGGACTATCATTTTTGCAAAGGCTCCCAGATTCATATCTTTTCCTTCACCATATTGGATTCCGAATCCTCCACCGATGTTGAGGGACTCTATGGAAAAACCGTCTTTTTTGAGTTTGTCAGCAAAGCCAAGCAATCGCCTTATGGCAATGCCATAAGGCGCCGCGGTGGTGATTTGTGATCCGATGTGCATGTGAATCCCTGAAAAAATGATGTTTTTCATGGTCTTGATCTCATTCAAATAGGATTCCAGAACAGCGAAGGATATTCCGAACTTGGTCTCTTTTTTCCCTGTTGTGATATAGTGATGCGTTTTTGCATCAACGTCCGGATTGATGCGCACAGCGATACGCGCTTTCCTGCCAATTCTGTTGGCCATAAAATTGATGCGTCTGATCTCGTTGATGGATTCACAGTTGAACATGAGAATGCCGGCTTTCAGGGCTGCTGTTATTTCGTCATCGCGTTTGCCTACACCTGCATAAACGACCTTGGACATGTCCGCTCCGATTTTCCGGCATCTGTGGAGTTCTCCGCCAGAGACAATATCGAATCCGGAACCTGCATCTTTGAGCATTTTCATCACAGCGAGAGAGCCGTTTGTTTTCACAGAATAGCAGATCAGAGGGTTCAATGCTGCAAAAGATTTGGCAAGGGATTCATACTGTTCCAGAAAGGCTTTCTTGCTGTAAAGATAGAATGGCGTTGAGCGTCCTTCAGCGATTTGCGCAACGGAAAGCCCTTCGCAGAAAAGTTTCTTGTTCTTAAATATGAAATGTTTCACGATTCCTGTTCCTTCATGTCAGTTTGTTCAAAATTTCAACGCCACGTTTCAGGGTTTCGTTGGACGCGGCGAAGGATATCCTGAAATGAGTGTCATGTTCTGAAAAGACATTTCCAGGTATGATCAGCACTTTGTTCGCTATGGCCTGTTCAACAAATTCCGTTGCCGTCTTGTATTTGTCCGGTTTCTGGGGGAAAACATAGAAAGCACCGCCAGGTTTTACGACCTTGAATTTGTCTTTTAACCCATTATATATGATGTCACGTTTTTCCCTGTATGTAGACTTGATTTTTTCCCTGTCAATCTTCGAATATGCGAGAAGTGCATATTGCGCGAACGAAGGCGTGCAGACAAATGAGTATTGTTGGAGCTTGATCATCTCATTTATGATTTCAGCATCACCAAGCACATATCCGATCCGCCAACCTGTTACAGATGCGGATTTCGAGTACCCGTTGAACACAAGAAGGTTGTCTGTCATGAATTCGCTGATGCTTCTGTAAGGACCGTCAAAACAGAATTCCTCATAGATCTCGTCAGCAAAGACAAGGAGATTGTTTTTCTTGGCAACTTCTGCCACAGCTTTCAGGTCGTCCTCCTCCAGTACAGTGCCAGTAGGATTTGCAGGACTGTTGATCAGCAATATCTTTGTCTTTGGTGTTATTTTGGATTGGATATCTGCAACATGTACCTTGAAATCAGGATATGTGTTATAATAGACCGGGACTCCACCTAGCAGGTTGACAAGATGTTTGTACATGACAAAATAAGGATCTGGGATGAGAACCTCGTCACCTGGATTTACAGTTGCCATGAGCGCAAGAAGCAATCCTCCTGAAACTCCGGATGTAATGATGGAAGCAGGGGCTTTGTATTTGTACCTGTCAAAATAGGTCTGTTCACAAAACTGGCGCAATTCACCGATTCCCTGGGTTATTGTATAGCTGTTTTTGTTACCCATGACAGCTTTGACAGCAGCTTCCTTGATCTCCTCAGGGACATCAAAATCCGGCTGACCAATGCTGAGATTGACAGGATTTTTCATCTGTGCTGCAAGGTTGAAAACTTTTCGGATTCCTGAAGAATCGATTTTCGACATTCTGTCTGCAATAAACATGTTAACCTCTGAATAAAAAGCGATGGTTAAGGTTACAAATTTTAGTGCTAAAAATCAAGTTTTTAGGAGGAGTGAATTCTGGAAAAAGAGGAATTACAGGAAAACTGTTGATAGAATACGAAAAAGGATGGTTGTTTTCAGGTTACCATTTCTTAAAAACAAAAAATACGGCCAATATGATGAATCCAAAACCGACCAGATAGTTCCATTTGAGTTCTTCTTTGAGATAGATGATGGAGAAGGCCGAGAAAACCACAAGAGTGATGACTTCCTGCATGGTCTTGAGCTCTGCTGCAGTAAACTGACCATGACCTATTCGGTTTGCAGGGACTTGGAGACAGTATTCGAAAAAAGCGATTCCCCAGCTTGCCAATATGACAAGGAACAGGGGGCTGCTTTTGAACTTCAGATGACCATACCATGCGATGGTCATGAAGATATTGGAAGCGACGAGAAGAAGGACGGTTTTCATTTTGACATCCTGTAGGTTCATCCATAAAAATATAAAAAGTATTTTTTCAGCTCGATAAAGCCTCTGACAAGCTATTCATCTTGTAGGGCCGTGTCAAATTTCGCTTTTATCCCTTATTTGACTTTTCCCTGATATTTAGTATTATATAGAAACATAAAACTACGGAGGAGCCATGAGTACGTCGTCTCCTAAACCTCAGAAAATCCATATATCCCTCAGTCAAAAGATGAATCTTCTTTTGCCATACATCAAGAAAAAAGTGGTTGAACAGATTAGGTCAGTATGGGTCATTGTTCTTTACCTCATCTTTTTTCAGACTGTTGTTCTGGGAATCAATATTGCAGATGCGTCCCTTATTGCTGGAGGTCTTACTGTTGTCATATTGGGACTGGCTTTCTTTATGGAAGGTCTATTTTTAGGGTTGATGCCGTTGGGTGAAAGTATAGGGTTGAAATTGCCTCAAAAATCGAAACTTCCCGGCATCCTTCTTTTTGCTTTCATTCTGGGAGTGGGAGTCACTTTGGCTGAACCTGCCATTGGTGTCTTGAAGGTAGCTGGTTCATCAGTGAAAGCATGGGAGGCACCACTGATGTTCATCATCCTTAACAAATATTCCAACCTTCTGGTTTATGCTGTTGGCTTAGGAGTCGGAGTCGCTGTCGTTTTTGGTATGCTTCGATTTCTCTACAACTGGTCCTTGAAACCTTTCTTATACATACTTGTTGGTATATTGACTGTACTGACAATCATAGCATCTCTGAATCCCAATCTTATCTATCTCGTTGGACTTGCTTGGGATTGTGGAGGTGTCACGACAGGACCAGTCACTGTCCCTCTTGTCCTTGCTTTGGGTATTGGCGTATGCCGTGTTGTCTCGTCAGGCAACAGTGAAAACTCAGGGTTGGGTGTTGTGACATTGGCTTCCCTGTTTCCAATCATTACAGTCATGATACTTGGATTCTCTCTCCTGTCATCTGTTCCCAATCCAATGGATAAGATGGAGTTTTTTTCTGAAAAAAGCAGGCCTGCAGTTACGAAAATGTTTTCAAGCGAGACAGCGTTGATAGGATATGCAATGTTGAATTCTGACGTCCAAGGTCAGTTGGCTGTTTTTGGAAATGATAAAACAAAAATGCTGGATTTTTTTTCAAAAGCAGGAAAGGATGAATCTTTCTCAAAACAGGCATTTGGTGACAAAGTTGCAGGATTCAAGAAATGGGTCATCATGTCAGGTTCTGATGAACAGAAAATCGCGGTTTTTGGTTCTCTGGAATCCGCAAAAGACAAACTGAAGGAGTTTTCTGAAAACAATCTGACATTGGACATGAAAGATGTGCTCAAGCGGAATGGTTTTGCAAGCATGCAAGCCATCCTGCCATTATCACTTTTCATGATGATCGTTCTCTTCATTTTTTTAAGGGAAAGGCTTTCCCACCCAGATGAGGTTGTTTTAGGAATCTTTTTTGGTCTTGTAGGAATGGGGCTTTTCAATATCGGTATTGAACTTGGGCTTTCAAAACTGGGCGAGCAGGTGGGATCCAAACTTCCATCTTCTTTCAAAGAAGTCCATATTGAAGGGAAAAAGATTTCAATCCCAGGTTTCAAAGAAGAAATTATCCAGACTTCCATAGATGTCAAAGGAAATGAGAAGAAGTTTTTTTACCTGAAAGAAGGGGACAAATACAAACAAGTGCCATTCAACGAAGTTGGTTATGATAAAAAAGCCCAATACTATGAATATGTTCCAACACGCGGTCCTCTCTATGGAGGCGAGAACGGATTTTGGGGTAAGTTCGTTGTGCTGCTTTTTGCTTTTTTTATGGGTTATGGAGCAACATTGGCTGAACCTGCACTCAACGCTTTGGGGATAAAGGTGGAAGAACTGACTGTAGGTACATTTAAGAAATCCATTCTTATGCAAGCTGTCGCTGTAGGTGTAGGATTGGGAATGTTTTTCGGGCTTGTGAAGATCATCTGGAATATTCCTCTCGCAGGACTTCTGATTCCACCGTACTTGGTGTTGATGTTAGTGAGTGCTCTTTCTACTGAAGAATTCACAAATATAGGTTGGGATAGTGCAGGTGTTACAACAGGCCCTATTACAGTCCCTCTTGTTTTGGCGATGGGGCTGGGTATAGGAAGTCAGGTCGGTGTTGTGGAGGGATTTGGAATACTGGCTATGGCATCCGTTTTCCCTATCCTTTCTGTTTTGATTACAGGACTGGTTGTAAACAGCAGACGAAAGAAAAATCTCGGTAACCAGACCGTGAAGGCGTAGGGGGCATCATGAAAAAATTATCACAGATAACAGTTGTCATAAACAAAACCCTGTTTCCTGCACTTCAGAACATGTTGGCTTCAGTAGGAATCAAGTCCCTTCACGTTGCTGCAGGAAGATCCATCATGTTGCAGGAAAACAAAGGAATACGGAAACTCATTTATTCGGATGATACGATCACTGATGAGCAGTCCAGTGTCGTCTCTTTCTTTGTTTCAGGGGAATTTGAAGAGAAAATGCTGCAATTCATCATTTCAAGGATGAATCTGGCAATTCCAGGAAGAGGCTCAGCTTATAGCATGTCTGTTGACCTGTTGGATTCATCATCTGTTTTCAAGGTCTCAACTCCTACCATTTCTGATGTGACTTTCATCAATCTGCAGAAACATCTGATGGGCATCTCTGCCATATTCATGCGTGGAGAAGGAGACGGGACTGGTCGAGTCCTTCTTGATACGGGCACATGTGTTCCTGTCATCACTTTTGGAATAGGGACTGGGTTGAGGGACAAGGTTGGTCTGTGGCGCGTCACGATTCCTGCTGAGAAGGAAGTCATCAACGGAATGTGTGAAGCTTCTGAAGCGGACATGCTCATGAATATGATGATCGATAGTGGTAATCTGGATATGCCAGGAAAGGGATTCATTTATCTCTATCCTATCAACCAAGGATTGTTGAATACGAAATTTTACATAGGTGTTCCTGCACATGCTGCAAGCCTTGAACAGATCATCTATTCCATTGATGAATTGAAAGGTGACACTTCCTGGCGCAGACGTGAAGGACGCGAGATCAAAACCCAGTCTTCAAGAAAATTCCTGACTGACCTGGTGGACATCAACCTGTATTGCAAGGAAGGAAAGGCGGACGATCTTGTCAAGGCTTCCATGGCCGCAGGTGCAGCAGGCGCGACCATTACCAGATTGAAAATGGTGACTCATGAAAGCCTTCCAGATGTGGAAAAGCAGTCTGTTTTTCCTGCATTGGAGCTATGCAATATGAGCGTGGGTCCGAAACTTGTGGAACCCATCATGACCGCACTTAGGGAAGCAGGTGCTTTTGAGAAGGAACAGCAAGGCATGGTAGTCTCTTATCCTGTTACAAAAGCATGTACCTATCTTGGCAAATAAGGCTATACATATATCTTTCTGTTATGGCTTTTCGTTTCCAATGATGTTTTTTTTCTTGCCGATAATATATAGTAACATGTATTGGAAGTGATTTTCAGCTAAAGGTGAGAACTATGGCATTATCCGGTATTCCTCTTTCTACCTTACGTATCGTTTTCAACGAAAAGGGGAATGTCCTTGCTGCGAAAAGCGACCAGTTTAAGAACAAGTCCCCTGACCATGAACATCAAATCAATATGGAAATTTCCAAGGATACGATTCCTCAACTTGCCCAATATGTGGGCTTAAGCAAAAAGATATTCTATAAGACGTCTTATGCAGAGACGGATGAGAAGAAAAAAACTGACTACCAGGCTATCCAGATCATATGCAAAGTGATGCTCTCAGTGAACAAGAGTCTACCAGGTTTCCAGAAAGTATCCTCAAAAGCTGAAATCATCAACAGTAATATTCCTACGATTTATAATGAACTGATTCCTAACGCACAAAAAGCCATTTTTGAGAATCTGATGAAAGATCCGATCATCAATGCGAATGTTATGGAAATCACAAGGCGCTCAAAACTGTTTGCTCTCCTGCGGCAAGGAGGGCTTCCAGAAGAAAAGATTAAGGCATTAAAAGTGAACCCTGCAGCCATGCGGGAATTATACATGAAATACAGGCAGCAACTTGTTGTAGAAGACATTGACTGGTTTACTGATCCGGAAGCGAAAGCAGTGTTGATTGAACAGGCTGAAAAAAAAGATATGAGTATTTTTTTCTATTTCGGGTATGCGCCCTTTAAATTTGAATTCGGCGCGAAAAACAGGGCTTATGTTGAACCACGGACTTTAAAAAAACTGAATGACAAGCTGAATGAACCTTTGAAAACAGGAGATGATTTCCTGCAGGCGTTCAACAATAGTACTTCAACAATCGGCGCAGGTCTGGGTCTGAGTCTTACAAAGATATGCATCCATGAGATAGTTGCGGAATGTGGAGCGACTTCTGTTGCCTCCTATGAGAATGATTCTAAAGGGATGCTGGTCATGAATGTATCGCTAGATCTGCATTAGCGCTCTGATCAAAGAAAACGGTTTGATCTTTACTGTCTCCAACGAATGCATGATTTGTCCGTTCAATACGTGCTGTGGGTTCAAGGATGGCCTTTGGAATCGATTCAAACACTCTTTCTGGATTTCTGTAAAAGCGGCAAAGAACGGAAAATCCTTATTGTTCCTGGAGATGAAGGTATAATGCGAAATATACAGAAAGCCAAGGATTTGAAAGCCCAGAAGTAGCAAATTATTTGAAATTTTGCCTAAATCCCCTTATATTTCCCTTTTGATAAATGGTGGTGATTTATGCTTAAATTCAAGTCCAAGGACCTGTTGTCCATCAAGGATCTTTCATCGGAAGAGATCCATGCGCTTTTTGATTTTACAAAGAGAATCAAGGCTGACCAGAAGAAAGGGAAAAAATATCAGCCATTGAAGGGGAAGAGCCTTGCCATGATATTCAGCAAGCAGTCAACCCGAACCCGGCTCTCTTTTGAAACAGGGATTTTTCAGCTTGGGGGTAACGGAATTTTCCTCAATGCACAGGAGATGCAGCTTGGCCGAGGTGAGACGATTCCTGATACTGCCAAAGTGCTTTCCCGATTTGTAGATGGGATTATGATCAGGACTTTTTCCCATCAGGATGTGGAAGTTCTTGCTCAGCACGCCACGGTTCCTGTCATTAATGGATTGACGGATTTTGTGCACCCTTGCCAGATTTTGACAGACCTTTTCACAGCACAGGAAAAGGGGAAGAAGATAGATTCCAATTTTCATGTAATCTATGTAGGTGATGGGAATAATATTGCGCATTCTTGGTTTTCAGCAGCAGTGCGGCTCGGTTTCAGGATGACATTTATTGTTCCTGAGAAATATAATCTCAGTGATTCAATCTTCAAGTTTTGGGGAGCTGACAGAAAACGCCTCCCTGCCAATATTGCCATCCTTCACACAGTTGTGGATGAAGTTGTTTCCTCGGCAGATGTTCTCTATACTGATGTCTGGGTTTCCATGGGGCAGGATGCTGAGCGGGAAGCGAAGATTGCGGTTTTGAAACCATATCAGATAAACGGTGAACTGATCCGCAAGGCGAAGAAGGATGTTTTGGTGATGCATTGTCTCCCTGCACACAGGGGAGAAGAAATTTCTGCAGAAGCTATGGACGGTCCCCATTCTGTTGTCTTTGATGAGGCAGAGAACAGGCTTCACGTGCAGAAGGCGCTGATGAGTGTGATGATGAGGTAAGAGAGGAAGAGAGATGTATGAAGAACGATGTTCGAAAAACGATGATAGAAGATTGAAGAACGATGAACGAAGTACGATGATAGAAGATTGAAGAGCGATATTCGAGGAAACACCGATGTTCGAAAAAAACGGATAATTTGAAATGAGTTTTGAATTTGAAAATCTGGATGTATATAAGAGATCGAAATTGTTCTGCAAAGAAGTTTATAGGATAACGGGCAAGTTCCCCCAATCTGAAATGCATGGATTGACTTCTCAGCTCAAACGCGCTTCAGTTTCTGTTGTTGCCAATATAGCTGAAGGATGTGGCAGAGCACATAGACCAGACCAGAGACGATTCTATAACATAAGTTTAGCATCAATATTTGAATGTGTAGCATTAGTTGATTTGGGGCATTGCCTCGATTTCATATCTGGTGAGGACTTTCAAAAAATACGAAAAGATATCGAAGCTGTTTCATCTATGCTTTATGGGCTGATTAGATATACCAAGCGGCCAGTCATCAGTAAACAGTCTCGTATATCGAACATCGAAACTCGTTCATCATAAATATTTTAAAACACTCCAAGGAGCTTACACCATGCCTAAACAAGCCAAAAAAATCGTCCTCGCCTATTCTGGCGGATTGGATACTTCCATCATCCTCAAATGGTTGAAGCAGGAATACAAAGCTGAAATCATAGCTTACTGCGCAGATGTCGGGCAGGCTGAAGAGCTGACAGGGCTGGAAGAGAAAGCCAAGCGGACAGGCGCTTCCAAGATTTACATCGAAGATCTTCGTGAAGAGTTTGTAAAGGATTATGTCTTTCCTGCCATTCAGGCGCATGCTGTTTATGAGGGACGCTATCTTCTTGGAACATCCTTAGCTCGTCCTGTGATAGGAAAACGTCAGGTTGAAATCGCTTTGAAAGAAGGGGCAGATGCTGTAGCTCATGGTGCTACTGGCAAAGGAAATGACCAGGTCCGTTTTGAAATGGCATTCAAATCCTTGGCTCCGGAACTGACAATCATCGCACCTTGGCGCGAATGGAATTTCAAGTCCCGCACAGAACTCATTGATTATGCGAAGGCAAATGACATTCCTGTGCCTGTTACCAAAGCAAAACCGTACAGTAGCGACAGGAATCTTCTCCATATCAGCTATGAAGGTGGTGTTTTGGAAGATCCTTTTTATGAAGCGCATGAGGATATGTTCATCCTTACAAAATCGCCAGAGAATGCTCCCAATAAACCAACCTATGTGGAGATCGCATTCAGGAAAGGCGTTCCTGTTGCGTTGGATGGTAAAGAATATGGTCCTGTCGCTTTGATGGAGACCTTGAACAAGATTGCTGGAGAAAACGGTGTAGGCCGTGTGGATATTGTCGAGAACAGGCTTGTGGGAATCAAGTCGCGTGGTGTGTATGAGACTCCTGCAGGAACAGTCTTGCAACTGGCTCACATGGATCTTGAAGCACTCGTGTTGGATAAGGATACGATGCATTTCAAGGAAGTTGTGGCTCTCAAATATGCGGAGCTTGCTTATAACGGACTCTGGTATTATCCATTAAGGGAAGCGTTGCAGGCTTTCATCGATTACACACAGAAGAATGTGAACGGTGTTGTGAGGATGAAACTTTACAAGGGAGTCTGCAGTGTCGCTGGCAGGAAAGCGGAGATGTCACTGTATAATCCTGAACTCGCTACATTTGAGAAGGATTCCATTTACAACCAGTTTGATGCAGAAGGGTTCATCAACCTTTTCGGTCTCCAGTCAAAGATCCTGGGGATGTTGAAGAAGAAGAAGTGAGAAGAGGACTTGTAAAAGTTTTGATGCTTTTCTGGTGCGTAATGTTGTGCGAAAATTCAAACATGGGAACCTTATATGATAAAAAATAGTTGTGTCCTTTTTGATATGGACGGTATTATCATTGACTCAGAACCTCTGCAGATGGACGCCTTCAATATCCTGATGACTGAACTCGGCTGTAAGATAGACAAGGCGGATACCCTCAACCTTGTAGGCAGACGTGCTTTGGATAATTTTACTTATCTGATCGGCAAGTATGGAATCAAAGGAAAACCTGAGGACTTGGTTCTTTGGAAAGACAGGATTTATAGTGAAATCCTAAGCAAGAATCTTCATTCGATTCCTGGAATTCCAGAACTGATTGAATT
>DYKD01000122.1 GCA_020722765.1 Brevinema andersonii
TCTCATCCCACAGCTAAAGCACGTGGGATCTCTCGCTCACAAATCGTTAAACTATAGCTTATTTGAAACAGAAAAAATAAACGTCCTTTATTGTGCATTGCTTAAAATAAGATTGCGCGTACTGTATATATGGGAGCAGTACTTCCTTAGAAACAATATTGCAAAATATAATAAAATTGGATTATTTGTGACATATATGCGATTCCCTGCTATTTTCCTCTAACAAAAGAATTCAATTGGCTTAAAAGATTAGAAAATTCACCTTTTCTCTTCTCTTTTGCCTTCTTGGAAAGCGAAACTGAACCGAACACCGTATCGCCTACTGCCTCCATCGGAGCGAAAACAGAGTTCTCCAGTTCCCTCAGTACAGAGACAAAATCGTCTGTCTCTTCTCCAAATTCTTCCATTATTTCCTTCTTCTTTATCTTTTTAATATGTGCCTCCACTTCCCTGTGCCTTGAAGATGTCGAGCTACTTATCTCTCCAATCAAACCACTGATTTCCTCATTCGCAAGTTTTGTTCTCGTCATTGAACGAACCGTAATAGGTCTGCTGGCCAGTGGGGGAGCCAGCCTATTCTTGGCTTCCTTATCCGCCTTTTTCTTCCTATCTTCTTCGAGCATTCTTTCATATCTTGCCTTAACTAAAAAGTAGTCGCTTCTGCAGTACAGAAGCCCATGCCATTCAATCATCTCATCCCTTGGAAACCTTCTTCCGCACTCTACGCAGAGCTGAAAATTCCTGGCATTGTAGCAATCATAGCATACAAAACCGTACGAGGTGTCCTGTCCTTCGCCTGCCGAGACCTTTTTTCCGCAGATATTACAAATAAGTGACATATTATCGCCAGATCAGATCAGACCAATAATAAGTAGAGAGAGCGCTCCGAGAACGATCTCGAAGACTATAAAGAAAAGCACAAGGTTCTGTTCAGTTATCCCTTTCTTCCCTCCGACAATCTTAACAACCCATTGGCCGAAGTGCACCGGCTTTCCAGAAAAATAAAGCCTATCCACTTTGATATCTGGCCACCATTTCGTGCTCGGAAGCTTGTTCGGAATCTTGAAGAAAAGAAAATCTATTATGTACGGAAGCAGGAGAACTGCGCCGACAAATTCCAGGCTGCCAAGAATCGTTATAGCAGAAAGCATGGCACCTATTGTGAGCGTTCCCACATCGTCGATAAATATCCTCGCCGGATACCAATTGTAGAAAAGAAATGCGAGAAGCGCTGCGATGAACGGAACAGAAAGGAGAACTACAATATAATTCCCCTGTACAAGCCCTATGAGAAGAAGGAAAAACACGACAAGACTTGAAAGCCCCGCCTCCAGGCCGTTGAAGCCTGCGAAAGTGTTCGTAACATTCGTGACCGCCATGGTTCCAATAGGAATGAGAACTAAAAGATAAACTATCGGAGGTATGAAAGAAAGGGCGCCCAATATCGGGACGGAAAGCACTGCTAGTTCCGACATCTTCAAGAAAATTATCGGAAACGAAATCAGAATCGGAAGGAGCAGCTTTATCTTATGAGGTAGGGAGAAAAAATCGTCCACGAGGCCTATTGACGCAGATAGACCGACCACCAAAATTGCAGCAATTGCAAGACTTGAAACTCCTTCACCTAACGAAATGTTAAATACGTTCTGAAGATCCTGCGATAAAGAGATCGCGTAAAGAAACGCGAAAGAAACCAGAAGCGCAAACACGACCGCGAGCCCGCCAAGACCTGGCACGAAGGGCCTTCCTTCCTTGTTAACATCATTCCCGCCGATCTTCCTTTTTGTGCAGTATCTGATTATCACTGGCACTGCGACAAATGTCGAAAGAAAAGAAACAATGAAAAAAATTGAGGCCAGGAACAACATTGGACCACTGTAAAACTACTTTTTCTTTGGCTTGGATTGCTTCGCAGAAGGCAAGTCGGAAGGGTTCTGCTCTTTCGGACCAACCTGTTGAATCGGAAACCTGGAGGAAAGCACCCTTGAAATCTGGTCGGTACTCTCAGTTATCTCTATTAACCGCTTGAGAAACACTGCATTCTTAAGGAATTCTCTTGCGGCTTCCTCAAAAGTGATGCCCTTCTGAGCCGCAATCTTCATGAGCTCTATTGTGATGAACCTTATCTCGCTGTTTGTAGAATCGTCGTCTTCGAACATAAAAATAATTGTAAGGGGAGAATTAAAAGAGTTATGCTAATATGCAAAAACGAAAAGAAAAAAAAGGAAAAATAAAAAATAAAAAAAAACCGACTAAACGGGATTACTGGTCAAGTGCGTAACCGGATTCTGGCCCATGATCTGCCTAAGCGTATTCTTCAACTTCATATGCTGTATGAACAAGTCATGCTCCGGCTTGAGCTCCATCGAAGGAGTCATCGGGCTCTTGAAATAGAAGCTCAGCCATTCCTGCACCCCCGACATCCTGTTTCTCTGCGCGAGGTCGAGCAGCAATGCGAGGTCTAGAACGATCGGAGCTGCAAGAATCGAATCCTTGCACAGGAAGTTGACCTTTATCTGCATTCGCTTGCCCATCCATCCGAATATGTCGATGTTGTCCCAACCTTCCTTGTCATCTCCCCTGGGCTTGTAATAGTTGATATGCACCTGGTGATGGTAATCGCCGTAAAGCTCAGGGTATATTTCAGACTGGAGGATGGTGTCGAGAACGGAAAGCTTGGACACTTCCTTGGACTTGAAACTTCCGGGATCTGCAAGGACCTCGCCGTCTCGGTTTCCTAGTATGTTCGTGGAGAACCATCCGTTGAGTCCGAGCATCCTTGCCTTAAGCGCGGGAGCTATGACCGTCTTCATGAACGTCTGGCCCGTCTTGAAGTCCTTTCCTGCGACAGGTATCCCCAGCGTATTCGCCAAAGAGAGAACTGCGCCCGTATCGGCCGCCAAGCTTGGCGTTCCGTTCGCATAAGGAGTGCCAGTTTTCATCGCCGCATAAGAATAGAGCATAGCTGGGGAGATTTCCGGAGAATTCCTTTTCATCGCATTCTCGAAAAGCTCGAGATCCTGGTGAACTGCTGATTTCTTCAAATACGTCTCAGTCGATGAGCAGTTGATCATGACAGTCCTCTTGCATCCGGATTTCTTCTTGAACTCCTCTATGTCTTCTATTAGCATCTTTGCCGCGTCTTCCTTTGTCCTGTAACTTTTAACGTTCGATCCGTCTATGTTCTTTACGAAAGACCTGTCGAAAACCGCCTTCATCGGTCGGATTGACTTGAGCTCAGCCTTGAACGGATCAATCTGGCTCTTGTCCAGGACTTCTGCCTTTGACGCCGCGATGAACGCGTCGTCTGGAATCGGATCCCATGCTGCGAAAACCATATCCTTTGTGTCTGCAAGAGGGACGAAATCCTTGATAAGCGGAGAGTTGTTTTCGCTCCTGTTTCCAAGCCTTATCCTCTGCATCTGCGTAAGGCTTCCGAACGGTTTCATTACGCCCCTGTTGTAAGCATGAATCCCGGAAATGACCGTGGTACTTATCGAACCCAACCCGACAAGCAGAACTCCGAACTTGCCTTCTGGCTTCTCCGTGTAAATAACATCTTCCTTCTTCATCAGTTTCTTCGTTTTCTGCTTATTCATAAAATCACCCTAAGATCGCCCTGAAA
The DNA here is from genome assembly GCA_020722765.1 of Brevinema andersonii. Lineage (GTDB taxonomy): Bacteria > Spirochaetota > DYKD01 > DYKD01 > DYKD01 > DYKD01. The sequence continues at coordinate 3,626 of DYKD01000122.1, forward strand.
GCCGTACTCTGGGATGGTACTATTTTATAGCTGTAAAATACTTTACAATTATAAAATATATAAAGCTTTCTGCCGAATTATACGAAAAGGCAGATCATATAAAAAAACAGGGTGAAAATAATGACGAGAAAAAAGACAGCCACGGGAAGCTCCGAGAAGCCACTGCTTAGGCTGAAAAGATCATTGACAATCGACAATCTTTGGCTCTATGTTCTCTCCCTGCTCAGTAAAAAGGAAATGCACGCCTATGCAATGCTGAGCGAAATGGAAAAAAGATTCGGCTGGAAGCCGGGCCTGGTCACGCCTTATGTAGTGCTGTACAAGCTTGAGGAAGAAAGATACATCACCGGTCATGACAAGGAAAGAAGAAGATACTACAAGATAACTAAAAAAGGCAGAGAAGCCCTCGCTACTGGAAAGAAAGAGCTTATAAGATTAGCAAGAGTATTATAACCTTGGCAATACTGAAAAAAAATTCTCTAATGAAGCAAACATGTGATAATGATGTATGATGACGAATCTAAAAAAAAGAAAAACGCAAGGAAAAACAGGCCAAGACTAGATGAAATGATATGCCCCAAATGCGGAAGGAGCAGCAGGGACGTGCCTTTCCACGGATTCATATGTATGGATGATTTCCTTGCCGAAAAGAAAATCAAGCTTCCCGCATCAATACTTTTCCAAGTTTGCAAAGAAGGGGACAAGATGGCAGTGAAGAAATGGGTGACCGAATGGAAGGACATCCAGGAACAGATAAAGAGCCTGATAAAGGTCAAAGACGCGGAAGTAAGGTGCAGCGACATAGACCTCGGAAAGCAAACCGCCACAATCGACATAATATTCGACGGCGATGAAAAGAACAAGCTCACTAAAATAATCCCTCTTGACATAAGGAACACGCTTTGCGACGTTCACACTAAGGCCGTAAGAGGGTATTATGAATCTATAATCCAGATAAGGCCCCCTGAACGATGGAAACCGATGGACAAGGAGGAGAAGGAAAGGATGGAACAGAAGTTGAAGAGAACCACGGACAGAATAATCTCTGTCCTCCGGTCCATAAACCACGAAATATACATCAAAAGAGAGATCTTGAAAAAAGGATACGACCTGTACACCTCTTCTACGGCCGCAACCTACAAGGCAATGAGCGAGCTCTGCCTTAAGACCATAGTGAGCAGGAAATTGTGGACCGCGAAAAAAGGAAAGGAACTTTTCAGATCGACTTTCCTGGTTAGGGTAGAACTCAAATAGACGGACAAAACTAAGCCCGCATCTGTCCTATAGAACTATCTTATTTTAAATAGATTACAAAAAGAGATGCAAAAAAAATTAAATTACCACTTTCGGATTATGTCTGAAATCTGCTTGCTGTTGAGCCTCATGAATTCAACTTTTTCTTTCACAGACTTCCGTTCCTCTTCCATCTTTTTTATTGTGGAAAACGGAATATCCCAATAACCTGTCTTTGCAATTATCTCATCGGATTTCCTAACTTTAACCTGCTCTTTCATTCTAAATCACCATAATCAAAACAATCAACGACAAAATTTGCTGGTTTTGACCATTATATCACAATAAACTTATTTATATACTTTTCGCTAACTTGGCTCTGTAGAAATCCTACGACGATAAAATAGGATTTCTTCCTCGTAAGGATG
>DYKD01000123.1 GCA_020722765.1 Brevinema andersonii
TCCAGGACACATAATTGAACAGGAAAGTTATGCTTATTCACCGATTGAGTGTGCTAGGCTTTGCTTAAACAATTTAAGAAGAATGTTAGAGAAGTAGTAGAGAAATATGGCTATTCTGGAAAAAGTGAGGATATGTGCCCATATATGGGCCTATGCCGCAAGGGAGCCTGCTTATGATGTCTATCCTATTCTTGATAGAATATTTGGAGATTTTAGTAAAACAGATTATGATGGTATAGAGTTGATGGAAAATACTCTTCTCCATGATGATTCTTATGAAAGAATATCAGAGCTTTCCTTGAAGTATAAAGTGGCAGTGATAGGTTCATCTTTTGGAGCAAAGATGTTTGATAAAAGCACACATAGCCAGATACTTAAAGATGCAGAAAAGGTAATTTCTATATTAGCAAAGTTAGGGGCAAGAAATCTTGGAATATCAACTGGAGGGAAAGAAGATCTAAAGACCTCTGATGAAATTGATACCCAGGCAGAAGTTTTAATAAAGATTAAAAAAATGTGTGAGGACAATGGAATCATAATGAATCTCCATAATCATATTTGTGAGGTAAAAGATAATGAGTATGAACTTAAAGAAAATATTAAGCGCATCCCAGATGTGAAATTAGGACCAGATTTAAATTGGCTGCTTCGTGCTGGAATAGAGCCTTTTGACTTTTTACGTCGCTATAAAGAAAGGATAGTTTATATGCATATCCGAGATCAAAAAGGAGATCGCTGGACCGAAGCACTGGGGGAAGGGGATTTTAACCTTCCTTCATTCAAAAATGTTCTTGAAGAGATAAATTTTAGTGGAGATATAGCTATAGAATTAGCCCACGAGAAGAATCACAAATTTGTTCGCTCAATGGGGGAGAATTTCAAATTAAGCTGTCAAAATTTAAAAAAAGTATTAGGAGAATGAATAAAAGTAATCCAGTAGGAATTGGAATTGTTGGCTGTGGAATGATATCAATTAGCTATGCAAAAAGTATCATAACTCATCCTGAGTATCTTAAAATTGTTGGAGCATATGATATAGCCTCTGAGCGAGCAAAAGAATTCACTAAACAGTTTGGCGGTCAGGTGTTTCAGACGATGGAAGAACTTCTGGATTCACCTGAGGTTGAGTTAATTGTCAACCTAACAATACAAACTGCTCATTACCAAATGACACAGCAGGCTTTAGAAGCAGGGAAACATGTTTATAGCGAGAAACCTTTGGCAATCAGGAGAGAGGAAGGCTCCGAACTGGTTAGAATAGCGAAAGAGCGCAATTTATTGCTTGGCTGTGCACCCTTCGTCATTCTCGGTGAGGCACAACAAACCTTATGGAAAGCGGTTAGGGATGGAATGGTCGGGGAGGTGGTAGAGGTCATTGCCGATATGATGCACGGAAGAATCGAAAGAAACTATCACCCCAACCCTGTACCTTTCTATGGCCCTGGTGCAGGTCCGTTACTCGATGTGGGATGCTATCCCCTCAGTATTCTTACTTCAATTCTTGGGCCAGTTCGTACTGTCAGGGGGATGGCTGAGATCCGAATACCTGAACGTACAATTGGTATCGGTCCTAATAAAGGAAAGAAATTCACCGTCATGACACCTGACCATGTAACAGGCCTCCTCAAATTTGCCAATGGAGTGGGCGGAAGAATAACTGCCAGTTTTGTGGTAGAAAAAACAACTCATACTGGTATTGAGATACATGGAACCAAAGGATCTCTATGGATAGCTTCGCCAGAAGCATTTGATAGTGAAGTTAGGTTCTGCCCAATTGGAGAAGATTGGCAAAAGGTTCCATTTGTTTCGCAACCATACCATGGCATAGAGTGGTCTCGCGGTCCCCTTGATATGGCTAAGGCAATTCGTAATAATTGCCCATTTCACTGCACTGGAGAACAAGCAAATCATATCCTTGATCTCTCCTTAGGAATTTTGGAGGCTGCAGAAAAAGGTTGTGAGAAAAGTATTGAGAGTACTTTCGAACCCCCAAAACCGGTTTACTTATAGTATTAAAAATTCAGGTATGAGCAGAGATTTAATTTTAAGGAGGCAATTATGATAGAGGTAGGAATATTTACGGGAATCTTTCCTCATCCTTTAGAGGAAAGAGCAAAGAGAATAAGAGGATTGGGATTTAATACGGTGCAGGTTGACGAATTGCGAGATCTTCCTGCAGAAAAGATTACTTCTTCCTTGTGCAAGGAAATTAGAGACATATATCGAGATTATAATCTACCCATATCGGTAATTTCTGGTTATGTTAACCTTGTCGCTCCCGATATGAAAAAGAGAAATGAAGGATTAAAAAGGTTGCAGCGTATCTTAGAATTGGCATGGGAATTGGGTACTCCTTATGTTGCCACAGAAACGGGAACATTTAATCCTGAATCTGACTGGGTAGATGATAAAAAGAACCATACACCTGAGGGATTTGAGGAATTTTTGAAAGTAGTGAAAGAGGCGGTGAAGATAGCAGAAGCAAATGATAGTGTTCTTTGTTTAGAGACCTATGTGCAGAATGTTATCGGCTCTGTAGAGGAGTGCAAAAGAGTTTTTTCAGAGATTCCTTCTCCAAATTTAAAGTTATTGCTTGATCCCACAAATTACTTTGAAATTCATAATATAGATAAGATGAAGGAGACGCTTGATTCTATATTTGATGCCCTTTCAGAAAAGATAGTTATTGCTCATGCCAAGGATGTAAAAAGAACTAAACCTACTAGGCAAGCACGCTTTGAGGAGAAAATGGGAACCAAAGATGAAGGTTTAAGCTTCCGCGGAGTAGGAAACATAGAATTACCTGCTCCTGGTTTGGGGGAACTTGATTATCCATACTATTTGAAAAAACTTGTCCATACTTCCCCAAATATTCCACTAATAATTGAGCATTTAACTGAAGATGATGTTCCCCGTGCCAAAAAGTTTATAGATGATAAACTTAAGGAGGTAGGAGCGTAATGTATAAGATTGATTACAAACCACGCGATCCAAAAGGATACCGGCCAGGAATAGGAATCATCGGCTGTGGCAATATTATGGAAAGCCACCTTGCCGCCTATAAGAAAGCAAACTATAGGATAGTAGCGATGGCAGATATCAATGAGAATAATCTTAAAAAGCGCGCTGCTAAGGTGCCGGGAGTGAAAATATTTACCGACCATAAGCAACTTTTGAAATTGCCTGAAGTAGAGGTTGTTGATATTGCCACACATCCGGAGGAAAGAGTGCAATTAATAAAAGATGCATTAAACTCTGGAAAGTATGTGCTTTCTCAAAAGCCTTTTGTTTTAGATTTAAAGATTGGAGAGGAATTGGTAAAATTGGCCAAGAAGAAAAAATTACTTTTGGCCATCAATCAGAACGGTCGCTGGAATCCTCCATGGAATTATACCTACCAGACTATCCAATCTGGTATGATTGGCAAGGTGATGAGTGTTCATATGCGCTGCCATTGGGACCACAATTGGATCAGAAGGAATCCAAAATTCAATAGACTGAAGCACATAATACTTTACGATTATGGAATTCATTGGTTTGACATATTAACGGTATGGATGGGAAATAAACAACCCAAAAGGGTTTTTGCTTCCTTTACCAAGGCTCTAAATCAGAAAGCTACTCCCCCGCTATTAGCTCAGGCATTAATAGAATATGAAGGAGCCCAAGCAAGCTTGGTTTTTGATGGAAGCCAAAAGATAGGGGGTGAGGATTCCTTCTTCATTGGAGGGACTAAAGGCTCCATTCTCTGTAGCGGTCCTGATCTTAACCAGCACATCTTAGAAGTCCGGACCAAAGAAGGTGTTTATCGACCAAATTTAGAAGGCTCCTGGTTCCCCGATGGCTTTCATGGGACGATGGCCGAACTTCTCTGTGCAATAAAAGAGAAAAGAACTCCCTGGAATAATGCAAGGGATAATTTAAGGAGTCTGCAGCTTTGTTTTGCTGCCTGTGCCAGCGCCGATAAAGGAAAAGCAATTGACCCTGCCACTATAGATAAAATAAGAATATGACATCCCGAGAAAGAGTAGAAAAAGCGATTAACCATAAAAGACCAGATCGTATCCCACTTGATTTGGGTAGCACACCAGTAACGGGGATGGCGGCCAGTTCCGTATGGAAATTGCGTCGTGCTCTTGGACTAAAGGATGAAAGAGTAAAGATAGTAGAGCCATATCAAATGTTAGGTGAGATTGATGAAGATTTAAAAGAGTTCCTTGGTGTAGATTGTGTGGGGTTAAATCCGACTAAAAACCTATTTGGATTTGAAAATAAGGATTGGAAACCTTGGGAATTGTTCGATGGGACACCGGTTCTTGTTCCTGGTGATTTCAACACTGAACCTGAAGAGAATGGCGATATTCTCATGTATCCGGAAGGGGACAGAACTGCTCCCCCTTCTGCCCGGATGCCAAAGAATGGGTTTTATTTTGACACTATTGTTCGACAACCACCAATTGATGAAGCAAACCTAAAGGTTGAGGACAACCTTGCGGAATTTAAAATTATCAAAGATGAGGAACTGGAATACTATCGCAAGCAGGCAGATTACCTTTATAAAAACACCGATTATGCCATTGTAGGAAACTTTGGTGGCACTGGATTTGGCGATATTGCTCTGGTGCCTGCACCATTTCTAAAATATCCTAAAGGGATTCGGGATGTTGAGGAATGGTATATTTCGCTGGTAAAGCGCAAAAGATTTATACTGGAATTGTTTGACAGGCAATGTGAAATTGGGCTAACAAACCTGAAACTTATTTACCAGGCGATTGGGGACAAAATCAGTGTACTCTTTGTCACCGGTACCGACTTTGGCGCGCAAAATGGTCCATTTATTTCCCCACAGCTGTATCGTGAACTCTTCAAGCCATTCCATAAGCGGGTCAATGAGTGGGTTCACACAAACACTAAATGGAAAACCTTTATTCACAGTTGCGGTGGAGTAGAACCCTTAATTAATAGTTTTATTGATGCAGGATTTGATATACTAAACCCAGTTCAAATCTCTGCCGTCGGTATGCAACTACACCAACTCAAAGAAAAATATGGAAAGCGAATTGTATTCTGGGGTGGTGGTGTAGATACCCAGAGAACACTTCCATTTGGCACACCAGAGGAGGTAAGCCAAGAGGTCAGGGAACATCTTGTTATGTTTTCCGAAGGCGGCTATGTTTTCAACCCAGTGCACAATGTACAGGCTGGAATCCCAGCAGCAAATTTATTGGCTATGTATAAAACCTTTTCTCAATATCGATAAAGGGGGATGAAAAGTATTAGA
>DYKD01000124.1:0-2323 GCA_020722765.1 Brevinema andersonii
AATGTTTTGATAAAATATTCAATCAATGTATTTAACGCAGATTTATTGGATATTGGATAAAAGTGGAAAAGTAAAATAACTAGAATGTAAATGATGGCCTATTCATAAAAAGAAAAATTAAAAAGGTGGTATAGGATTATGCAAAAAAATCTCTTTATTCTTCTGTTTCTTGGTTTGTTCCTCTTGTCAGCTTCGGTTTTCGCAGACTCTTGGGATCCTGCAGATGATGGTTATACCAATGCAACCGAGCTGTTTCCGAAAAAAGCTTCGCAGGATCATGGTCCTCATACACTGGATGCTGTTGATACAATAGACTGGTATAAGATTTATATGACAAACGGGTATGTCTACAGCTTCGCGCAATATAATGCTTGGACTGGTTATTGGAAACCTACAGTCTATGACACAAACATGAGTGTTGTTGGAGGCACGACATGGGACCAGTCATTTACTTTTCTTCCTCCGGCAGATGGGTATTATTATCTTGCAGTACAAGCAGAATCTAATGCAGGTGTGAATTGGAATGGTAAAATACGTTATTCATATATTACCCAGTTGACAGACAGTCTTGATCCTTCTGATAACACTGGTTATGGAGCTACGACTCTCACTCCTGTTTTCTCTTACCAGTCTCATGCTGATCATATATTTTTTAATTCTGACCAAGATTGGTTCAAAATCTATATGACAAATACTGAAGCATATCTTTTCAAACGAGAGACAGACCAATCTTACATGTATTTTGATATCTATGACAATCCCGATGGAAATAATTCTTTGAAATCAACGTCCTTAGGAACCTGGAGTCCTGTCTCTTTCCAGCCATCCACTTCTGGATGGTATTACATCAGGCTTTATTCGTCCTCATATCTGAAGGACTCAATCGTGTATAAGAAGATGCTGGCATCAGATGCGTCTGATCCTGCTGATGATGTCTGGAGTGGTGCTGTTGAAATCTATCCTACGCTTATGGGAAAAAGCTATGGTCCACAAGTCGTCTCTCCCAATGACCCAGGTGATTATGTGAAGGTCTATATGACAAATGGATATACGTATTTTTTTAACCACACACCTTTAGAAGCAGGAAGTTCCATTTATATCACTGTTTATGACGATAGCCAAGTGGAATTGAAACAGGTTTCCTTGGATGTTTCAAGATTTTCGACCTACGTCCCTGCCTATACAGGATATCATTATATAAAAATCAAATATCCTTTTGGTGATAATACCTGGACAGGATACTTGAATTATAAATACACACCAGACAGTCTTGATGCCTGGGATCCTGCGGACAACACTCCTGCTGGTGCCACGCATCTTGTTCCTGTTGAAGGAACCATTAGCCACGGCAAACATATTTTCAACGGATCTGAGACAAATGACTGGTATGTCATTGACATGACTAACGGATGGAATTATCAGTTCGGATTGCAATGCCCTGATTCATATAATTTTGATTTTTTTATCTATGCTGAATCTGATACTGTTAATCCGCTTGACAGTTCAAATGGTTATCTTGAATATGTCCCTTTTTCCAGCGGTACTTATTATGTGAATGTGGTCCGAAAACATTGGAGTCGCACATATTGGACTGGAAGTCTATTGTTGACTCTTTCTATCCCACGTGCTGATGCCTGGGATCCTCTTGATGATGTTTCCTCTACTGCAACAGAATTGCTACCAAGCACAAATGCCCAGACTAATGGTCTCCATTACGTGGACAATTACGAAGTTGACTGGTACAAGGTCTATATGACAAATGGAAACTATTATGTTTTCAATTTTTTGTCTGAATCATATGATAGTGACGATTTGGTTGCTTACCTGTTTTCTGATGGAATGGCAACAAACATTATTGCAAAGTCTGGAGTGGATGATTATACTGAAAATTCATTGCTCGTCTTCTCCCCGCAAACAAATGGCTATTATTATATTAAAGTGACAAGTGATAGATGGGAAGGCATGCTCAGTTATAAATATTCTAAAAAAATCCTGGATCAGTGGGACACTGCAGATGACTTGATTTCCGGTGCGACACTCCTGGAGCCAAAGGATGGATGGCAAACTCATGGTCCTCATTCTGTAGGTTATGGGGATACAAATGACTGGTTTAAGATCCTTGTAACTAATGGCTGTACTTACAGGTTTTTTAATCAATGGAGAAATCCCTTTCCTCTCCAGATGGAAGTCGTTGCTTCTGATAAGACAACAATCATAGATACTCTTTATATGGATTCGGATCATAGTGACAGATTTATCGCTACATCTACTGGAACGAACTATGTCAGGATGTATTCTGATGGATTTTTTTCTGGTAGCTTTG
>DYKD01000124.1:2423-5243 GCA_020722765.1 Brevinema andersonii
CTGTTTCATTGTCAGATGCCTGGGATCCAACTGATGATATTCCTGCTGGTGCTACATTGCTTTCTCCCTCTTCAAACTGGCAGTCTCATGGTCCCCACTATATTGATGGAGATGATACTGCAGACTGGTATCAGATGTACATGACAAACGGGTATGCCTATTTTTTTACTGCTTCACGGGTGAATGACTGGTTTGATTATAAGATAGGCATTTATGACAATACATTGTGGAACAAGGTCTACTCTGCTCAAGGATACAGTGATGGACGAGAACTTTGTTTTCAGCCCAATCAAAACGGTCTGTATTATATCAAAATGGAAAAAGGGAGCTCTTCTTATTATGATGTTAATGGTAGTCTGAATTATTCTTGTAAGAAAATAGGGGGTGATGCTTGGGATCCTGTTGATGATGAAGATTCAGGAGCCACAGTATTGAATCCTTCAAATGCAGTGAAATATGATGGTCCTCATAAATTGAATGACTTTGACCAGGTTGACTGGTACAAGATTTCCATGACAAACCAGTATATTTACTTTTTCGAACTTGACCGTCTAAGTTCTTATTACAGTTCTGCCCCAGAAGTGGAAATCAGGGTTTACAAAGATCCTCTATCTAGCGATTCATTGGCTTACTCAACCAGTATGTTAATGTTCCAGGCTGACTCTACAAGTGATTATTACATCAAGATCTCTTTCAAGCCTAGTCTTTGGTCATCATCAGGTTATTTTGGAGTCCAGGGTTTTTGGGAAGGCAATCTCGGATATTATTACCAGAAAAACCAGGATGCCTGGGATCCTGCTGATGACATGGCTACAAACGGGACGGTTCTGGTTCCTTTGCAACAATTACAGTCCCATGGAATCCATATCCTTTCCCCATCAGATGATAAGGACTGGTTCAGGATATATATGACAAATTCCAGGACATATTCCTTTGAGGCATCGAGATGGAGTTATGATTGTCAATTTCCTTTCTTGGCGATATATTCAGATACATCCAACTTAATGCCTCTTGTTTATGATGCAGAAAGTTATGGTCGTTCGAGTGTCTTGTTCAAGCCTAACACTACGGGATGGTATTATCTTGTGTTAGGAATGGATTTGGCACAGAGTTCCTATTATGGGAACTCACAAACTAAGTATTTCCAAGGCAACCTGCAGTATTGTTTCATGGATAATTCAGATCCTTGGGATCCTGCAGATGACGTTTCAAGCAATGCCACAGTCCTTGTTCCGACTTTGGCAAAACAATCCAACGGAATCCATGTATTGAACATGAATGATAAGGCGGATTGGTATCAGATATATATGACTAACGGGAATATATATATATTCGAAGCTGGTCAGAATATTGGAGCTGCCAGATTAAGTCTGTTTGGTGATAAGGATGGCACAGAGTTTCTTATCATATCTGAAAACACTTGGAACGAGCGGAATGGTGCCACAGGCTCTTGTAAGATTGTCTATCAGGCAGAAAGAACAGGGGTTCATTATTTACGAGCAACTCCCCTTTCACCTGCATGGTCAGGCTATGTTTATTATAAAAGCATAAACCCAGCCAATCTTTCATTTATCAAAACCCCAAATAATAATATAAAGATTCCTCTTTATGGAGATGTTATTTTGGGAGACATTGACAATGACGGCGATATGGATATCTGTAGTGTAGGATGGGATCTAAACAATTTTAAACCTCAATTAGATATTTACAAGAACAATAGTACTGGGATATTCACAGAAAGTATAGACACCCCTAAGGACTATGGTCTAATTGGTGAAGCTTTGCCTAGCAAAATTCTTCTCGATGATTTCAACAATGATATGTACCCGGACCTCATTCTCACAGGTGAAGGCTCTTCAGGGGTAAAAACAACTCTACTACTTAATAAAGGCACTGGAGCATTTACCAATATTGGTGCACAAGGTCTCCCCATAATCGAAGGGGCGGCCAGCATGGCTTCTGGAGATATTGATAATGATGGCGATAAAGACTTGATTTTGGGAGGTTACAATAATGACAATGTCAAACTGGGAATTTACAAAAATGATGGAACTGGCTATTTTACAGAGTATCAAGTAGGCTTGCTTCCCGAAGTTCTGGAGGGATATCCACAGTTTGCAGATCTAGACAATGACGGAGACCTTGATATAACTGTGTTTGGACTGCCATACTTGTTTCTTGTAGGAGGAAGTTCCATCATTGTGTCTGCTCTCTATCTCAATGATGGTGCTGGTAATTTTTCACTAAAAACAGATGCAAACCTTCCTCAGATAGGAGGGGGTAAACACATTTCAGGGGACCTTGACAATGATGGAGATTTAGATCTCATAGTCAGTGGTCTCATCTATTCCAACAACACATCTCATCCTAGGACAAAGATTCTAATCAATAACGGTTCAGCGATTTTTACAGAAAAAGATGCTGGTTCACTTAAAGGAGTTGTACTTTCATCGCTCGCAACAGCAGATATTGACAATGATGGCGATTTGGATCTTTTCTTATCAGGTGCAGATAGGAATATTTTTGAGGACTGGCCTGGAGTCCCTCAAAGTGGTTTTTATCTGAATGATGGGAATGCTTCATTTACAGAAAAGGATTCAGGGTATTTCCCAGCAGCTTTCTGGGGAAATGTCTCTCTCAAAGATCTTAATGGTGATAAAAAACCAGATATGATATTCAATGGATTCACTGGCTTTAATTATATGGAGTGTTCCTTCTCGACTTACATAAACAATTCATCTGTTCCAAACACTCCACCGACTGTACCCACAGGCATGTCTGCTGTCAATTCTGGCGGGTTCTGGAAGTTCCAGTGGAATC
>DYKD01000125.1 GCA_020722765.1 Brevinema andersonii
CCACTGCTGCCAAACTTAACCTGTTTTGCAGGTCTTTTCAAGACTATAGGCTATGCTATTAAATCTTCGTAACGAAAAATTCCAACAGCGACTATCAATCAAAGACTATCAATCAAAGACTATCAATCAAAGCTGATTGTGAGCTGGAAACGGTGTCAATGATGGGGTGTTGTTTTTTATCGCTATGCAAAACGCTTTTGCTGGATCATAGTTTGTAGATTCTGAAAGTTCTATATAACTTGGCAGCTTATTTTGATCATTTTGACTGGAATCGAGTTCAGGGTAATACGCCTTGAGTGATGATGGTTGAACTTTAAGCGCCAATCTGAGGGCGGCTATTTGAGAGATAGCGCTGATGTCTTTTGCGCCCCACAACTCTGGCAATTTAGCTAATCCGATACGGCGCAACGCTTCTATATTGTCATCGCTTAAAACACCCCACTTATTTGCTGCCTTGCGAATGCGCATTGCGTCAATCTTGATTGTGCATTGCCCAAAACCAAAAGGTTTGCCACGCCCAAGCATGTGCGCCATGCCATTTTCCAGTTGAAGGCAATAGATGAGCAAGCCAAGCTCCCACTGCTCAAGGTTTTCAAAATGGATATCAAATGTGCATTCTGTATCTTTCTGAAGTGCTTCAGTGGTGATGTTGTTTTCCCCTTGCGATATCAAGGCGCCAGAAGGGGTTTTGGGTTCTTTTTCCATTATTTGCTTCCACCCTTGATGACGTAAATAAAATTTTCTGCCAGGAATCTTTGCAGCGTTATTGCCTTTAGATGAAACAGGCAATACCCATGTTGGTCTTGGTCTTTCCTGAAGCGGAAGGATTATATCTTTCAGTTTTGGTGTTTTAATGCTTGCAAAACTAAAGCGCACCCTGCTTTTGTAAGCGCCTGCTCCAAAAAGATGGCAGGCAGGACATAAACCGTTTGAAAAAGCTCCTTCTCGATAGATTGGTAATTTACAGCTTTTTGCATTGCATTTTATGCAATCTTCAAGACAGACGGTAGAACATGGACGGTAGTTACTTGGCAGCCTTTCGCCAATTTTTTTGTCATCAGTTTCCCGTGAAATACAGACAGGAATGATGGAATCAATATATTTTATTCCCTCTTTCAACTTGAAATAAACCAAATCGCCTTCTTGCAACTCATTCATTAAGAACGGTTTGTCTATATGTGGCAGTCTTGTCTGAAAGGCTTTTGCAATATGTTTGGCATTGTCCTGATAAGTCGCTGCTATATCTTTATATTGTTCTCTTGCCTTGTCTGAAATCTGATAGGTGCTTGGTGTGTCTATCTTTTCAAAAATGCGTTCACATCTTTTAGTTACGCTAAACCGCTTGCCATCCTTGACGCATGTAAAACTTGGACGTGGAAATAAACGTGAGTTCTGTGTGTTAGGAAGAAGCCTGTGTTGACCTGTAAGCCCAAAAGAAAAATCCAAAGGGTCTTCCCATTCTGCTTGATATCCGTTGTCGTCATCATCTTCGATGTTGGCAAGATTGGCATTGTTTGGGCCTGTAATTTTCAGGTAACCTGTTTTTTTGCCCTTTACTGATGCTGCTACCAGCTTTGCCACCATAAAATTTTCATCTTGATTTTGTGCGAGTGATTTTGTTACGAAGTGGATAGGTTTTCTGCCTAAAAGAACGTCGCTACGATCTGCTTCTGGCAGGGCTTTCAGAAAGCTCTTGTTGTCCATTGCCACTTCAGAAATTGTCCTGTTGGCAAGTTTTTTAATGGCATTATCCTCTTTTTCATGAATATATTGGATGACTTTGTCTTTAATTTTACTTGATAACGCTTCTAATTTGCCATTTTTCAACTTGTTGTATTCATCTGGTTCAAATGTAATCTTGATTGCTTTTTCACATTTTTTGATTTGTGCGTCTGTCCATTGCATCTTAAGCCAGTTATTTTCATTGTGCTTAAGGGCTTCTTTTGATATCTGTGGGTCTTCTGTATATTTATCATCATAAAGAGGTAATCTTATCGCCTTCATAAGGGTGATGTTTTTTCCGCCAGCGCCTACCCGTCCTGGCAGATAATCTTTATATCCATCAGTTTTCATGCGCCATGAAAGATAATTTTTCTGTTTCATCACCCTAAAACATGAATTGGTAAGCGCCTCAAACACACTGCTGATTGCCGCCCTTATCTGACTGCCTTGAATATATGGTTTATTGTTAAAACTAAAAAATGGCAAAAATTTGTGGTTATTCTCTTCATTCAATATGATTTCCTGTGATGCGTCAGGCAAAAGCAGTGGGGATAACAATTTGATGGAACAGGTTATCTTGCCTGTCATTAATTTGTTGTCAAATTTTGTGTGGGGCGTGGGAGACAAGGTTCTTTTTACTGGCGATGTATCGTCAATCTTTAAAAAGCAATATGGATTATAGACGGCATCCTCTTGATGATCAAAAACAGGAAGTGACGGCAGGGAGCTGTTAACTGAGGGAAGATCGAAATCTGACTGTTCTGTAACAGGAGGCAGCTTAAACCATTCAGGCAAATCTTTCCCATTCAACGCAGAATCGGATATCCACCCATAACCTATGCCAACCCTTGAACCTATTGGATACATTTCTTGTTTTATGTCTTGAAATGCCATGATCAAGGCATTTTTGGTGTCTATCCATTTTTCAAGCTCGTTTGACAACCAAAAAAATCCATGAAACTCAATTTTATTATTTGAAGGCACCAACGGCTTGTCATCAAACTTTTCTACAACACCTCCATCAAAACGGTCTATTGAAACATGATCAATGATCTTTTCTGTCCCGTTTGCTGATTCCATATCTTCAAACCGCACTAAGCCAGCATGATGCTCATTGCCAAATAGACGGCACAGGTGACAGTCACAATCTTCATGCACTTTATCAAGAAGGCTTTCTTGAACCCTGCCTAATGCATTTCTTACAAGACCTCGCAGTCCTTCACCTTTTAATGCCAATATTGGTGTGTCTTTGCCTATTTTTGTTTTTTTATAAAAAACATTGTCAGACCTGTCTTGACACAATGCAGTGATCGGGTCAGCGCTTAAGACAGGTCCTTCAAAAAAAAAGCTCCAACTGATTTTGCGCCAGGGATGTTCATGTTCAACAGGCTGAAATGGTACGCTTGTCAAACCAGTTGTTATTTCTGTTGGTGTTGGCGTTACAAGCTCTGCAAGGATATGTTCGTCTCCTCTATGACCTGTTGTTTTCACATACTCTTGTCTTGCATTGTCGTTAGTAGATAAATCCCATTTTAATTTGACAATATTCTCTAACTTAAACCGTCCCTTGCCTGTGCCAGCATTGCCACCAAGAAACAGCTTGCCATCATTCCACCACGTCAAGGCTTTCATCAGGCTTTTTGGCAGGTTATCACCACCCTTAAAGCGCAAGACAAACGGAAATGTCATGCCCTCCATGCCACATTCAGAGTCAAACAGAGAACCTTCATTGACTGTGCCTGTTGTGTGATAACGTTTGATGCGATAACGAATATCAGGGGGCAGGTCGGTATCGCTTTTTGTATCAAGAATGGTCACATTGCGCATAATCTGACACACATCACACTGACAAGGACGTTCAGAACCAAGCTCGACCGTGCAGCCTCTGCCTGTGATAAGCCCAAGGTCACGCCGTAAAACACCTCTCAACACAGAACGAGGCAAGCGAAAACGATTATCCCTTCCCAAAAGCACTTTCATGCTGGTATGGTCGCCCTCATGAACATCAAGACCTACATGAAACGGGGTTTCTGCCATGAGCGTTCCAACAATAATCCATTCATGGGTAAATGTGACGCCTGTTCGTGGTGAGTCCTTCCCGTAAGATGTTGGCTCGTTTGGTATAACCACAAGCCCTGCGTCATCCTTGATATCTGCTTGTTTTGCGCTCAACTCTCCTTTGCTGCGTTCATAAAGCGCTTGTCCAAGCCCTTCACAAAAACGCCTCCACATTTTTGAGTCGCAAAGGTCTTTAGCCTTGTCCTCAAGCGCTTCCCGCAATGTTTGCCCATTGTTAAGTTTCAGTTTATCCCAAATAAAATGCAAGGTAGGCTGACCATTGCGATCAACGTGTCCTTTAGGCAAATCAAGAGGCAAAGCCTTTCCTCTCAATGCCCGCACTGCATCTGCAATCGTGCGCATTTTAGCGTAAAGCTCACGGTTTTCGTTATTATCTTCTGGTAGTTTGCCAATAAAATTGACTACAGCCTGTTTGACAGGATCTTCAGCGACATTTTGATTGACTTGTGGGTTATCATTTTTATGGTTCTGGACATGGTTGTTTGAGTCAACCTCACATCGTTTGGTTGTGATTTTGACCATGCCTCCGCATAGCCTGTCCACAAACCCCAATGCACGTTCAAAAAGGGTCAAGACAGCCTCTCTGTTTGGGATATTATCTCCAATTTCAATAACGCCATTAAAAATAAGGGCGTCAGGGCTATCTATTTCATAGATTTTGAACCAGTCATGAGCTTTGCCTGTAAAATCATCAACACGGTTAAGGGTGCGTTGCATTCCAATTTTATCAATATCTTTCCAGCGCTTCTCTTTTGGCAAAGAGAGATTCCCAAAGCGCACATCAAACTTATTGTGATCCTTAGAGCCTTTGCCTGCTTCATCAAAACGACCGAGCATCACACAAAGAGGGCAGGCGTTTTCCTTGTCTTGACAGACATATTCGCCACCTGCCCAGCCTATTGTGCTTCTATGGCGAAGATTTTTAGGTTTTTCGTCTTTGTTCTCTGTATAAAATTGTCCTTGACAACACTGAATATCATTCCATTTGCCGTTTGTCCGTGCCAGCTCTTCTTCTATTGCCTTGATAACGGCAGAGCGCAACAGGGTGCCTGTGATATATGGGCGCCCGAAACCTGTAGCAACATCTTTGTGCCAACGGGCAAAACCCTGACCGCGCATCCATACTTGATTAGCATGATTGCGCTTTGCTTTATCAATCCATCCCACAAGCCGATATGGTTCAATAAACTCAACAGTTAGCTTTAAGTATTGCATGATTTTGTCCTTTGCAAATTAATTGACTGCTAAAAAACTGCACAGCTCTCATTTAACATAAAAACAATAATGCTAATCAGATGTTGCACCCTTATCATCTGCATCTGGCACATCTGGGCGGACGTAGAACACCCATACGAT
>DYKD01000126.1:0-1448 GCA_020722765.1 Brevinema andersonii
ATGGTCAACAATCTCGAGTCATCGTTGTCAGGCCCCTTCAGAGTCTCTCCCTACTGGCTCTGCTCCAATCTCGAGGACATAATGAATGCCTACAACTCGATCATCTCAGACGGTTACGAAGGGATAATTGTAAGGAATGTCTATGCGTTCTACGAACGGAAGCGTTCGATTTGGGTTATGAAGTTCAAACCTAAAAGGTCAGACGACTACGAAATCGTTGGAGTTCAGGAAGAGTATGACAAAGATGGAAATCCAAAGGATTCGCTAGGAGCACTGGTCTGCAAATCTAATGATGGCAACTTGTTCAATGTCGGAACTGGGTTTACCAGGGAGGACAGGGCAAACCTTTGGGACATCAAAGCCTTGTTGCCTGGTATGATAGCCCACGTTGAGTATCAACACTTGACAGTAGGTAAAGAAGTTCCTAGGTTCCCAGTGTTTGTGTCTATAAAACCATCTAAATGAAAGGAGAAAAGCTATGAGCTCTAGAAGAGAAGAAATAAGAGAATTTAGAAGATTGAAAAAGAGCTTCCCTAACGCAGACGTGTCGATTACAGTTAAATACTGCACCTGGTGCACAGCACCTCTGTATCAAGCCTATACCTCCAATGAACCTGAGCACTACCTTGCTATAGTCGGAAGCACTAAATATACTGCCAAAGAGGCAGTAGACGACGTAATAGAGAAAGCACGAAAGTGGAGGCAAGAATGAGTAGAACATTCTACGTAGCTGGAATACGGTTTCACGACCTCCCTAAGGTTATCCCTTCCCTAGAGGAAGGAATGGAACTTGACATCGAACCTGACTTGGGCAACCCTTACGATCCCAATGCGGTGAAGATTACCTTCAATGGCACTATGCTCGGCTTCGTTCCTCGTCGGCTTAGTGCCGAGGTCTCGAGTTTGTTCGAACTCGGTGCACGTGTCAGGTGTAAGATAACAAAACTAAATCCTTCTGCAAAACCTTGGGAACAGTTGGAAGTAAATGTCTCTTTTGAAGGAGAAGAAAGTGAAGAAGGAGGTGAAGAGGAATGAAATTCGTCTATTGCTCCCAGTGTGGAATGAAACTTCCTGTTCGCAGGAAGGCACTACCTAACTATGGTGTCGTCATAGACGTAATCGATCCTCACGTGTGCGCTTCTGAACCACTTGAGTTTGATCTCAAGCCTATTGATCCAATCACTTCTGGTGCTCTGAAAGAGCCTGAAGGAAAGTTTGTTCAAAAATTAAACGAACTTGGTCCTATCAGCTCCTCAACTCTCCGTGATCGGCGCATTAACGTGAGAAGTGAGGGAGAAGAGATTCGGAGCACTGCTCCAAAAAGCATCTTTGATCTAATAGAGAAGATGGCGCCTTCTAGACCTGAGAAGGAGGTAAATGACATTGGACTCGACGACGAAGAAGATAAATAGGAAAGTGTATATCGTCAATAAAAGTGCTCACGACTT
>DYKD01000126.1:1548-2719 GCA_020722765.1 Brevinema andersonii
AAGAAAGGAGCAAAAGCTATGATTACAGAACGAACTCTCAAAAGGTGGAGGAAGGAATCACTTACCTCACTTGCAACCTCCACAGGAAAACTCACAGTTGATGGAGTCGAACGAAACTTTGTTTCAAGGCTAGATGAACTTGACCGTCGAATCTTGGCCCTGACCCAAGAGTTGTTAGATCAGCACCTACTTAGGAGGCGGCCATGAACTTAATTGAACATCCTTCTTGGGAAATCCAAGACTCCTCGAAGCTCGATGACTACCTCCGCTGTCCTCGTTACTATTTCTTCCGTCATATTCTTGGGTGGCAACTAGATGCAAAACCTCAAGACCTAATCTTCGGAGAATGTTGGCACAAGGCACGTGAGTATCAGCTTCGCAACGGCTACTCCGACATTCAGGGCGCTTATCAACAATTTATAGAGTGCTATCGTGATGAGTTTCAACCTGAAGAGGATGAATACTACAGCCCAAAAACCCCTACAGCCGTCCTTAACGCTTTGATGAAGTTCGCTGATGAACGGAGCTCCGACTTGATCGACAACGAAGTTGTCATCCTTGATGGAGTGAAAATGTTAGAGGTCTCTGGCACTGTTCCTGTTTCCGAGAGCAGGGTTCTTCACTATCGCTTGGACTCGATTATGAGACGCATTAGCGACGGAATGATCTTCTCTTGGGATCACAAGACCACCTCAGAGAAATACATAGTAGGTAATCAGTGGGCTGAACAATTCTTCCTTTCAATCCAGAATGGAACTTACACTCATTGCCTCTATTGTATGTTTCCTATTGAAAAAGTCCTCGGTGTAGAGTTCTGTGGGACAGGGTTCGCTTACCTACAGCGTGCATCTAAAGATCGCCCTGCTGGGTATCACGCCACCTTGCGCCGTGTCCCTGCTTTCAAAACTCAAGACCAAATGAACACTTGGCTTTGGACTGTGAACAACATCCTCGATGAAATCGATAGGGATATGGATCGTCTAGCACACTCATCCGAAGAGGACGAAGTCCTCATGGCCTTCCCTCAGAATCCCACTAGCTGTGGTGACTATCGAGGTTGTCCTTTTCACGATTACTGTCTAGCTTGGTCTAATCCTCTCCGCCGTGCAGACGAACCGCCTCTCGGTTTCATCACTAAGTTTTGGGATCCTAGAGAAAAGGAAGCTAGGGT
>DYKD01000126.1:2819-5141 GCA_020722765.1 Brevinema andersonii
CGCCTCTCGGTTTCATCACTAAGTTTTGGGATCCTAGAGAAAAGGAAGCTAGGGTGAAGAAAGACTTAAAATTTAACAGATGAAGAAAGGAGGCAAGGAATGGCTAAGTATCTATCAACACCTCCTGAGGAGGTGATGAAAGACTATCGAAAATACAAGGCTTTTTGGGAACAACATCAATCAGATGAAGAACCTGACCGAAGCGCTGGGTTATTCGTTCTCATTGCTGGTGCAATTAGTGGTTTTATCATAGGAACAGCCTTCTGGCTGGTGTATTTTTGGATTATGAGGAGGTGAAAGAAATGAAGAGAGAACAACAAGAAGCATACGAAGACATGAGGTTCAACGAATGGAGTAGGGAACAAGAAGAAAATGAGGCGTGGCTCGAGCTTGAAAGCCGTCTCCAGGAAGCTATAGATGAGCTTGACAACTTCCGACATCCTCGCTCTGTGAAACGGAGCAATATAAGAGCTATCCTCGACGATGTGATAGATATGTTAGACGATATGGATGAATTTGATGTTTGAAAAGTTCGTTTAAATTTTAAACGATCTTTTCGAAGAAAAAGGAGGACAAAATGCCCTACGACGTAAGCAAAGAATTAGAAAAAGTAAAAAAGTACTACGATGAAGATCCCTTGCAAAAACGTTTCTCTGCCCTGATAACTGGTGAGACCAACGCTGGGAAGACCTACCTCTTACGGACTTGCCGCAAGCCTGTCCATATAGATTCCTTTGACCCAGGCGGAACAAAGTGCCTTCGTGACCTAATTGAGAAAGGCGACATAGTTGCAGATACCCAGTGGGAGGCCGACGATCCTTATGAACCAAAGGTCTTCGCAAACTGGATGAGGACAACTGATCTTCGATTCCAAATTGGCTATTACAATCAGTTTGCCACTTATGTAATTGACAGTGCTACTACCTTTGGAGAGGCAGTGATGAACTATCAACTGAATACGAAGAACCGCCAAGGGGAATCTCCGCAGATGCGTGTTGACTACATGCCTCAAAAGACATTTATGACTAACTATATCAAGAAACTAATGCGTCTCCCCTGCGACTTCATCCTCACTGGTCATCTCCGTGAAGTTCGCAAGCTCATTAGTCTTGATACCAAAACTGGAGTTGCACACGAAGACATCAAATACCGCTTTTATACAACTGGTCAGGCCGTTGTAACTATCCCTTTGCTGTTCGATGAAATCTATGTTCTCATCGGGGAAGAAGGTCCGAGTGGACCTAAGCGTAAGATGTTAATAGATTCTCTTGGCACCTATGTTGCACGGTCAAGATTGAAAGCTAATGGTCTTCTCTCCTCTGTCGAAGAACCTGACATCAAGGCGTTGTTGAAAAAGGCAGGGTTCTCAACAGATGACAAACCCAGACTGAAGTGAGGTCCTAACAATGACTATTACACTCGTATTCATTCTTGGTGTAGTTTGCGGAGTTATCCTTGGTGCTTCATTTACCTATGGTTATTTAACTGATAAGAGATAAAGAAAGGAGGTAATGCCTATGTATGTGATCTAACTTCCCCTTCGGTGCGTCGTTCGTATTATTTAACAAAACCTACTTAACTTTTCTTCAGAAAGGAGAAACAAATGTTAACAGATTATAGTGACCTGGAAAAGGAAATAGAAGAAGCTCCCGAACCTAAAATCCTTCCTCGTAGCTCTGAAGTCAAAGCTCGCATTATCAACGTGCGGGAAGGTGTCAGTGACAAGAACGGGGCTCAGTGGTATTCAGTAGTCTTCGATGTTCCCTCAGAGCCAACTGCTCTTGAGTTCAATGATTTCTTCTGGGATCTCAAGGAGCGAGACAAACTTGATGAGAAGAACTACTTCCGTGCTCTTCGCAAGTTCAAGAACTTCGCCGCAGCGTTCGGGATTGACTACTCGAAGCCTTTCAGTTGGACTGATGACCTTATTGGCAAGCAAGGTTGGGTCATCTTGGGCATTCGCAAGACTGACGAATACGGAGACCAGAACACTGTGTCAAAGTATATAGCTGGTCGTTAATTTGTTCGTTTTCAAACGAAGTTTGTTTAAATTTTAAACGATCTTTTGGTTGGCAGAATAGCCTAAAACTGCCAGGTGCGCATATTGTGGTAGGTAGGGAGGTGCCGGATACCTCCCTACCATTTCTGATATAAAGGATGGTTGAGTGAAAGACTATCCAGATCAGATTCAATACTTCATGATTGAACGGGCGCCGGAAGAACCTCCGGTAACTGCGGAGGAAATCAGATTATTTTTACATCGAACACGGCGCAAAAGTGAATGGGAAGTGTTGGAGTTAACTAGGGAATGTAAAAAATATA
>DYKD01000127.1 GCA_020722765.1 Brevinema andersonii
ATGTTATAGAATTCTAATAACGATAGTTATGGAGATTGTATGAATAATAACCCAATGATTTGCATGTGTAAGTCACTTCCTTATGGCAGTTTCCGTTCGAAGGCAGTATCATATAGTTGTCAAGAGGTGTCAATAAGCAAGACGAACTCTTTACCCTTGACTCAAGCAAATGATCTCTATCAAGATGATTTTCATTAGAGAGATTACATTTATTATTGCTATTTTTACCTTAGATATGTTAAGAATTAAACACATCCATCTTCAGAACCTGTTTGGCCAAATCCACATCTTCATGATCGATTTCTACTTTTATCCGGCCCATCCTCCGTTTTTCCCGCCACTCCTGTAGCTCTTCTTCGGTTTCCAGTTTCATTTCGGCTATCTCTCGCGCCCGGTCCAAAATATATTTAGAAGTAAACAAATGGGAATAAACTCCATGCCCACCCGGTTCAATAGGAGGTTTCTTCTCTTCCCAACTTTCAATGATAAAACGGACGTAAAGCTCTTCATCATTATTCTTACGAACAGGTACTTCTCGAATTTCTTTTCGTTTCACCACAAACCAATTGCTTACTTTACCCACCCAATGAATTCCCGCACTTTCAACACCAAATAAACGCCGGGACTGATACAAAGCCACGTACGCAATGTTGGTCAACAGATGCTGCTCCCGAACCAGGTTTTTCAAAGGGATATAATAGAAGCGATGGTGCAAACACACGTGAAGTTGCTCTCTTGATCCCAAAGATCCCACGAGCACGTTCTTTCCGCTCAATTTATCCTGATAATACGCCTCCGTTCCCCGAGGACGGGTAGACCTCTCATAGGCCTTTTCAGGACTGTCCAAAATTAATTCATCCAAAAACTCCTCAACCAATTTGGTAGTACTGGGGAGAAACGGAAAAGCGCCCACATTCACTTTCTTAATGCTTTTATAAAAATGGTGTTTCCGATAAGCTTCCTCATCGGCATAAGGGAATAAGACATAGGCGCCAAACATGGTCCGTTCATACTCTCCCGTTTTTTGGTTCTGATAAACAATCGCATCCCGATAACGATGCATCGTGTTGATGTCCTCTTCTTCCGGTCCTGGTAACCGATATTTTTCATAATAATCAGTGTCCGGATTAGCCGGGTTTAGCCGATACTTAGCATCAAAAACATAATGATATTCCACATTGGCCTCTTGTTTCTTCAAAGTGAAGACATAATCAGGCAATTGCGGCAAAGTTGGCCAATCATTCAATTCTCCCTTGGGTAATGCATTATAATACAGAATAAAAAGTTCCCCGTTTTTGGGGTTGCGATAAGTAACGCTGGCCGATTGGGACTTATTTAAGGTGATAAACAAGCCGGTATGGTTTATGCGGATGATATTCTGTTTTACTAGTTCATACTTTTCATTAAGGAGGCTATGCAATTTTAGGAAACACCAATATTCGTATAATTGAGCTAAATCTTTCAGCGATAAGCGAAATAAATCTCCCTGTATAGTTAAACCTTTCATCAGCATTAAGTAATACCGATACACCTCCCGGTAACCCGGTGCCATCTGCATAACGAGGCTCACCGACATTTGTTTCATATCTCCAACTTGTTGCAAAAAATCAGATCGCAGAAGGAGTGCTAGTTGCGACTCCATTCTCTCCAACCGCTGATTGAGGACCGGATCAGACAATCGCTGTTTCTCTCGGATGATTCTTTTGATCTGTTTCAGCTTCAAACTGATCCGCATCAACAGCCATCGCAGAAAACGGTTTTCCAAAGTGTCAAAATCGATGCGTTTTCTCGTTTCAAGCAAGGTTGTGGGACGATATCTCTTTTCACCAATGGTTAAGAATGATTGTTCATCAGCATATAAGGTTTGAGGCCTTTTCCGTAAAAAAGAAAGATTTTCTTTCCCTGCCCGTATCACTCGATTAGCGCTCTTGATTTGCGACTCTTTCACCAGCTGATGATGGGGGGCAGATTGAATTCGTGTAACCGCCTCAACGAGTTGGATAAAAATATGCTGTAAGATGGAAAAAAACTCCGTCAAACTCTGATTTCGGCTCTCCTTAAAACCTGTCAATTGATATGTCCGACGCAAAAAATCAAAGGCAAGATTATAGATTACCCGATTCACATCATCTAACAACGCCTGATAATCCCTCTTATAATCAAGCTTGACTGGAAATATTTCCAAACGGATAATTAACGCATCTTGTCCTTCCACGCGAATAAACAGATCGGTATAGCCAACTTCATTTTGAAAATTCAGGATCCCCGACAAGAGATCTTTTTCCAAGGTTTTCACAGCCTTGCGTAGATTAAGACTCTCATGAAAAAAATCGAGCCTTTTCTCCGTTTTCTTTTTAATCACCAGTTGGTAGTCTTGGGTTTCATAAAAACAGGGGTACACCTCTTCTTTACCCAGTTCTTTCATGTCATGATGCACAGGAGAGTAAACGAGCACACGATTTACCGAGATCGGATAATCAGCCGTCCCCACATCCAACGTCGCTTCCACAAATTGGCCATCCCTATGATTAAGAGATAGTCTTTGTACAGTAGGGTGAAAAGGTCTTCCTTGAACGTATAGATCAAAGAGATCCGTTTCGATTGTCAAAAGTTTCACGCTTTCACTAAGAAAGCCAGAATGAGGTAAATCCATCTTCTTCTAACCTCCGTAGCATATAAACAATTTTTCGCGCACTTTGTGGATAAATCGCTTGCTTTTCTTTTCTGGATTCCCAACCTTGATATAGATCCGACGCATCATCCAGATAATCATCGACTCTTCCTTTTTGTCCAATGACGAAAAACAACAATTCAATGAGACATCTTTTGACAGCCATACTGCTACCCTGAACGCGCGGGAGAATCTTTTGCATGAGCTGAAAATCAAAGGCCTGTTCTTCTGTCGTAAAGCCATACCGCTGGTTATAGATTGAGTAGAAACAGACCGTATCCCGAACGCGAAACCCAATCTGGGCATGGATGTTTTCTAAAATGTGGTTGACCTGTACCAACCTTTCCGTTGTACGCTGGATAACCTCTTTTTCTTTTAAGGCATCTTTTATCGTGAGAAAGTCACTACGAAACACATGATTTTGCGCCGGAATTGGTTTGATTTCTGTCTTCAAATCTTCTTCGTCGGGAAAACTGATAAGATTGATATCGTTAAACTCGATGGTATTAGCCCGGTCGAGCACTTTTTTGCTAAACGGATATGTCGTTTCATCCATGTTGACGGTTCCAATGAAATACACATTTTCCGAGACTATGAGTTTTCCATACGTATCTAGATCTCTACCCGACAAGTAATGGGTTGGTAAGAGATAGTCCGTGATGATTTCATCATTTTTCCACCGCTTGGTTTCCAAAATGCTTAAGAGATCGCTAAAATAATGTTCCACTCTCGCCAGATTCATCTCATCCAGACAAATAAAATAGGGCTTTTGCCTGTTTTCCGGTTTGGATGCTTTCAAAAGAACTTCTGTAACTTTTCCAACCCGAAACGACCCAGAAAGATCTGTATATCCCAAAAGATCGGAAGGATAGCTCCAATCAGGACGGACTGGAATTTGCATAAATCGGCCGTTCTCCTCAGTAGCTCCAACCACTTCGGCAAAAAGTTTGACAAATTTGGTCTTTCCTGTGCCGGAGATCCCAGCCAAAATGACAAACGGTTTAGTCTTTAAAGACAAAAAGAAATTCTCAATGAATAATTCCGGATATGTAAAGCCCTGTTGCCTAATATATAGGTTAATATGACGTAAGATGTCGGAAATAGACCATTTCTCTACTGGTTTTGCGTCTTCATCGACAGAATCTTTGGATTTGATTGCATCTGATACAGCGCCATTCATTTCTTCATCGACATACATCTGATAATTCTCGATCAAGTTCCTAAGGTCCTTAATCAAGACCTCATCTTCTGGCAAATGCTCATCATCGTATCGGACATACGCGATGGTGGAAACTTGATAAACCCGTCCTAGGCCGCTATCTGTTAAACGGATGTTTTCGTCTTTTTGAAAAGATTCAAAGGGCAAACGGTTCCGAAGTTCTGCAGCAACGTTTCTTAGATATTGGTACCCATCCCGCCTACCCATCTCTTGTAATGGGTTGGTCACACCTAGCATTAATGTAAGATATACCGATTTCATGTCTTCTGCAAAGAGATAACATATATAAATTCCAGATTGAGTGCTTTCAGTAATTCTGCGATCCAAAATTGCAATCCAGGGAACGGTAGCCCAGTTCCCTTGTCCGACGGATCCCTGGACCTTATACCGATCGTCAATAAACGGAAGTTTATTTAACTCTTCGGGAACCGTATTACGGACATAATTTCCCAATTGGTGACCACTGAACGGCTCCCTTTTCGCTTGCAAATAATTAGACATGATGTTGGCCAATATTGATTTTATTGAAATCGGCTTACTATGTATTTGGTTATGATATATTTCCAGTTCCTTTAATGCTTCATTTCGAAGGTCTGCCATAACGTTCGCATCCGTCTGGGATAATACCTCAGATTGAAATCCAATTCGGTTCCCGTTTTTCTCCACGGATAAGACCGAAGATAAGGCGGATATCGGATTATCGAGTAAAGAGATAACTTTTTTAATTGTCATCTCTTTCCAACTTGTTGCCAGATGCCTCGGGGTAGGATCAACGGCCAACCCCTTTTCCTCTCTTTCTTGGTAGTAAGCCAAAAAGCGTCTTGCAATATTCTCCAATGGAATCGGTTTAGTTTCATCCCTCATTTCATCTAACAAGGATAAAATCAGGACCATTTTGTATGATTTTTGTCGATGTTGAAAAATGTTTCTTAAAATTGGTGGCAGGGACATTCTCCATCCTCCAACATTATTAACACCATTATCATATAAATTATACGATTCTATCTTTCTCATCATTGTTCCCACCATCTATCACTATTGTTTTTCCTGTTGACCAGATGATTAATCAAGCAGTGCCTTGTCCTACATCAATAAATGGACTTCTA
>DYKD01000038.1 GCA_020722765.1 Brevinema andersonii
AACCGCAAAAGTCATATCAGTTAATGCAACCTAGTTTGGGACAAGGTCAAAAAATCGAGACTGGTTCAATTTATACTGTGGAAGGATTGTGGGAATATCTACGTTTTGCAGTGGAAAAATTCCAGTTGGATGGCATCACTGTGAGTGGGGGAGAACCGCTCCTGCAGAATGATTCGCTCAAGTCTGCGCTTTGGTCATTGAAGAAAGAATTCAAGAATCTTGATTTCCTGGTCTACACAGGATATGAATGGGATGAGAGTAAAAAGTCCATTTCTACCTTAGGGAACATCTCTCTTGATTGGATAGACATTTTGATAGATGGTCCATTTAGGCAAAATCTTGCTGAGAGTGAAGGTTCGTTATCAAAGATTAGAGGCTCAAAGAATCAGAAAATATGGACATTTTCAGACCTTGGAGAGGAACGGGTGAAAGCGTTGGAGAATGACTGTTCAGGTAAGAAAGTTCAGTTATTTAATGAAACAGATGGCTTTTTTCAGGTAGGAATAATATAATTATATTTATAGTGAACATAAACAATGTATCAGAATTATTTTAATATAACATTTTCATTGTTACAATAAAAATGTTATATTTTTAAGTTGTACTTGAAATTTGCACAAAAAATGGTTATTATACGAATATGATTAAACGAAAACTACAAGATCCCCTTGTTTCTGCAATGCAGCAGTTTCCCATTATTACCTTACTCGGTATTCGTCAGTCAGGTAAAACAACACTTGCAAAGAGTGCATTTCCCCATTTCAAGTATTGCAACTTGGAAGCTCCTGATGTGAGACTCCTGGCTGAGAAAGATCCACACGCTTTCTTCAAGCAGTATAGTCCCCCTGTCATTCTTGATGAAATCCAGCGCGTCCCCAGTTTGCTTTCCTATATCCAGGTTTTATCAGATAAGTTGGACAAAAATGGACAGTTCCTCCTCACGGGGAGCCATCAGTATGAGCTTCATGCTTCTGTTTTCCAATCATTGGCAGGACGCACTGTCATCTTCCATCTGCTTCCCCTCTCCTTGTCTGAGATTGCTTCTGCTGGAGAAAAGATTGAGAGGGATAAGGCTATTTTCTCAGGAGGATTTCCCAGACTTCATGCAGAAGGGATCGATCCTACACTCTATTACAGGGGGTATTTCCAGACTTATGTTGAACGGGATCTGCGCCAACTCATCGAAGTCAGGAATATCTCCCAGTTTGAGACATTCATGCGTCTGCTTGCAGCTCGAACAGGGCAGTTACTCAATCTTTCATCTCTTTCCGGTGATGTGGGTATTTCCGTGACAACTCTCGATACTTGGCTCTCCCTGTTGGAAAGTTCATTCGTCATTTTTAAGATTCACCCTTTCCATCAGAATCGGAACAAGCGGCTTGCTAAGACTCGCAAAATCTATTTTTCAGATACGGGATTAGCATCATATCTTCTGGGAATCGAAAATGAATCTCAACTCAGCCGGGATCCGCTGCTGGGAAACCTTTTTGAAACTCTGGTCGTGATGGAATGTGTGAAGTCAAGATTCAATGAAGGCCGGGATCATAACCTCTCATTTTACAGGGAACAGGAGAGGCATGAAGTGGATTTGCTCATAAAGAAGAGAGATGGGCTTCATGCTATAGAAATCAAGTCCGCACGGACGTGGGATGAATCTTTCTGGAAAGAGACTGAATATCTCAGGAAACAGAAAACCGTGAAGTCTCCCAGTTATGCGATCTACTCTGGAGACCTGGAATTTTCCGGAGAAGAGAGAAAACTCATCAACTTTGTAAAGACAGATGAAATATTCCAAGAGGAGTAAGTTGATGAAATGTATGAATGTGATATATGATTGCGGGAGGAAGGATTTTTCATACTAAACTCTGAATTTTGGATTTTTCTCAAGGAAATTGGACAGGAAAAGCTTGTCCGAGAATTGCAAAAACAGCTCACAGGACCTTCTGGCAAACCGGACAAATCCCGTTTCAAGGGATTGGACTTCTTCATCGCAGCCATGGATCCCTCTTTTCTGGATAGGTTGCTCCCCCAAGTCCCTGCTAATGATGTGAAGGAGTTGAAAGCTTTCTGCGCAACAGCCACAGAAGAGACTCTCTTAGCAATCTATGAGGAACTTACAAAAGAACATTCCCTGTGGCGTGATGTGAAGTGTTCTCGCGATGTGAAAGAGCATCTTCTCGGACTGGTCAAATGGGCTGAAGAGATTGATGAATCGAGAGGAACAAAAAAAGAAAGTAGGATTTTTCTTTTCATTGCAGGAGGAGTCCGATTCTTCTTTGCCAAGCAGGGAAACAGATTCAAGACTGAGAATAGAGAAAACCTTCTAAAAAATTTGGCAGAATATATAGAATCAGTAAGAACTTTTGTGGGAAATATACAACCTGGAAATCATCCATACAGCTTAGCCAGACGATACATAAAGAATTTGATGTCACTGACTCCACTTTGTAGAGCACGGAAGTTTTTATCTTCGCATTGAAGGATTCTGCTGAGGCGTTCGTCTCTCTCTGCATGAAGTAATTCACAATAGTCTGTTCATTCAACCTGATTGTCCGCACCGGTGTTTCAAAATTCAGAAGGAAAAAAGGTACCGGGTCTACAACTTTCTACCTAATAATATTTGGCAGACCTGATACCTTTTTGTTCCGGATGAGGTGAAGTATCTGGAGCGTTTTGATCTCATGAGCAGGTTCATCCAGGAAAAGTTTGACATGCCAGATAGCATGATAACTTTGTTGGTCAAGTTTTTGGAGCAGGGACAAGGAAAAATCTCCCAACGCGGTAGAAAGAAGGAGTTCAAGCAATTGACTTCTCGCGAGGTGGGGATGATAGAGAAAAAATATAAGGATGTTTTTGGATAGTAAAAAAGGTGGTCAAATATTATCTTTAGGAGTCCTCATGTCCCCTAAAAAAGAATGCCCAAAATGCAGGAAGTTGTTTGATTACACCCCACTTTCTGTCCTGATTGCAAAGTCTCACTTATCATGATTCAGACTCTGGGTGTTGTTCTTGACACTTTGCTCAAATTGAAGGATTATTACAGCATCGGCATACTTCTTATTGAGATGTTGACAGGCACTTTTCCATTTGAGGGATATAGTAGGCAGCGGGTGATGAGCATTACGCTTTCAGGGGAAGTCCCGATTCCTGAGAAAATCCCTGCAAACCTTCAGCTTCATTGAAAATGACCTCCTTCACCTTTGACAAAGAGAAGACACTGAAGGCAAACCTCGTTTTCTTGGCAAGTATGAAACGATAGAAGAAGTAGCAGATGACATCGATAAGAATCGGACATGCCCTGAATCTTTAAAATTTGCAAAATCCCTGAAACTATGCTATTTTACGCTCTACCTAACATACGGAGGATTTTCTGATGATCGATGTCAATTCTATTCATAAAGGTGTTGTACTCAAGATAGATGGCAATCTTTGGGTTACAGTGCAGTTTCAACACGTTAACCCTGGCAAAGGTGGAGCCTTTGTCCGTACAAAACTTAAAAATGTAACTACAGGACAGGTTATGGAGCGTACGTTCCGTTCTGCTGACCAGGTTGAAGACGCTGAAATTGATGAAAGAAAAGCGACGTTTCAGTATTATGACGGTGATATGTACCATTTCATGGATGTCCAGAATTTTGAGCAATACGCTCTTTCAGAAGATGTTGTAGATACGGACAAACAGTGGCTAAAAGAGAACATGGAAGTGAATATCGAATTATATGAAGGGAAACCGATTACTTTGCTTCTGCCTAATTTCGTTGTCCTTAAAGTGACAACTTCTGAGAACTGGGTCAAGGGGGATACTGTTTCCGGATCCCTCAAACCCGTGGAAGTGGAGACTGGAGCTTCGGTTTCAGTACCTCTCTTTATCAAACAGAATGAGATGATCAAGATTGATACTCGTACTGGTGAATATGTAGAACGTGTGAATAAGTAGGAGGAATAATGAATATCGAAATCCTCAATGCTGTCCAGAAAATGTTGAAAGACACGTCTGTGGCAGAATTCCAGCTTCAAAAAGCAGATGTGACAATCAAAATCAAGACGGGTGGAAACTACACCCCTGTTGCAGAAAGCGTCCCTGATGAGGCAACTGCAGAAGTTGCTGAAGAGAAAGTCGTCAAGGTTATCAAAGCCATGGATGTTGGAATCTTTAGCACTGGAAAGTCCGGTGCCAAGGTCGGTTTAGCAGTCAAGAAAAACCAGATTGTTGGTGAGATTATTTCCATGGGCATCAGCCATGCTGTAAAATCCAATGTGGAAGGGATCATCACGGAACAGAAAGTGAAAAGTAAAGAACCCGTGGAATATGGCGAAGTCATTTTCGAAGTGGAGGAATCCTGATGTTCAAGAAAATACTTATTGCAAACCGTGGTGAGATTGCTATGCGCGTCATCCGTGCCTGCCGCGAACTGGGGATACATACCGTAGCCGTCCATTCCGAAGGTGATAATGCAAGTCTTCACAGGAAATTTGCTGATGAGGATATCTGCATAGGACCAGCCCGTTCTGCTGAATCGTACCTGAACATGCCCCGCATTATTGCAGCGGCTGAAATTACAGGTGCTGATGCCATACATCCAGGTTACGGATTTCTTTCAGAAAACGCTGACTTTTCAAAAATCTGCCAGGAACATAACATTACTTTCATAGGACCATCTCCTGAAATGATTTCAGCGATGGGAGACAAGGCGACAGCAAAGAGAACGATGCGTGATGCAGGAGTCCCTGTCATTCCTGGTACAAAAGATGTTGTGAAGTCTTTGGAAGAAGCCATCAGACTATGTAAGGATGAGGTCGGCTATCCTGTCATGATTAAGGCTACTGCAGGTGGCGGTGGAAAAGGGATGCGCATAGCACGCAACCAGAAAGAGTTGGAAGAGTTCCTGCCCATGGCTCAGAATGAAGCGCAGATGGGTTTTGGGAATCCTGACTGTTATATTGAAAAACTTATTGAAGAACCCAGACATATTGAAGTACAGATTCTTTCAGACAAACATGGAAATGCGGTCTATCTTGGCGAACGGGATTGTTCCATTCAGAGACGTCATCAAAAACTGATTGAAGAGGCTCCGTCCCCTATCATGACACCTGAAGTCAGGGCGCAAATCGGCGAAGCTGCAATCAAAGGCGTGTTGGCTACGAATTATCACGGTGTGGGAACGATTGAATTCCTTATGGATAAGAACAAGAAATTTTACTTCATGGAAATGAATACAAGAATCCAGGTTGAACACACCATCACAGAGGAAATCACCAAAATTGATCTCATCAAGAGTCAGATCCTTTCAGCTGCTGGAGAAAAACTGCCTTTCACACAGGAACAGATTAACAATCATTTTTATGGACATGCTATCGAATGCCGTATCAATGCGGAAGACCCTGATCATAATTTTTCCCCTAATCCAGGACTTATCTCTCATGTCCATTTTCCCGGAGGACTGGGAGTCAGAGTGGATTCTCATGTTTATGCAGGTTATGAAGTCCCTCCTTACTATGATTCCTTGCTTGCAAAACTTGTCTGCTGGGGTGTCACACGTGATGAAGCGATCAGCAGGATGTTACGTGCCTTGGATGAGATGGTCATAGAAGGAGTCAAGACAACAGCTCCCTTCCATAAGAAAGTTCTCACTAACAAGAAATTCCTGTCTGGCGAGTTCACAACGAAATTCCTGGAAGAGGAAACGCTCTAGTCCCTTAGATGGATAAAGACAGAATCATAGATTTGATCCGGAATTACTACAGACGCAACCAGTTTGCCAAAGCCAAAGATCTTATCAAAAAAGCCATAGCCGCAGGACATCGAAGTGTTGAAATCCTGAAATATTCAGGATTGATAGCGCTTCTTGAAAATGACCTTACAGCAGCTGAAGCCAGCCTTAAACGTGTACGGAAGGTGGAAGAGGCAGATGCTGAAGTCCTGAATGCCCTAGCCTTTATAAACCTCAAGAATAAGGATACTGAAGCAGCCATAGATTTGTGGTTGGAAATACTGGACAATGATCCTGAAAACAGGCTTGCAAAAAAAAATCTTCAGCGGATGAAAAAAATGATGGATGTCGATGCTTTCATTGGGAAAGCCAAGGCTTCTGCCTATATCCGTGGTGGTATGGAACTTCCCTTTTCCCTGAAAATACCTGGGTTCATTCTTGCAGTCCTGCTGTTGGCTGTGTCTGTTTGGTTCTGGCTGGATAATAGGGTGGAGGAAAATGGGACATTCACTCCCAGGAAAAGCGCTTCTTCTGTCAAACTTCCGGTTTTAGACGATTTTATCCTCTCAGATATCAACACGCTTTACAGTTTTGATTCTGAAGAGATACCAAAGATGTTTAAGGATGCAAAAAGGGATATAAAGAAACGGAATTTTAATGGATTCATCATCAGGTTGAACAAGATATTACATTCCAACGTAAAGGATTCAGTAAAACAGAGATTTGTCATGCTACGGGAATTTCTTCCTGAACCTGAAACTTTCAGTGATATAAGACTTCCCATTCGTCTTACTGAACTTTTCAACCAGCAAACGATTTATGAGGACTGTTATCTGGTATTGAACGGCAAAGTTGAGAACCTTAAAGTTGATGGTAATACGACTTCGTTCAACATGAAAATCCGTGATATGGATACTGGTGAGACGTATCTGATACGGGTTCAGAATGTCGGACGCCTGGAAAAAATGAAAAACAGCATAGATGTGCGTGTGCTTTGCAGGTTCAAGAATGTTGTTACGACTAGAGGTGTGATCATCGTTGAATCTCTCAAGGTCTGGGTTGAACAGAAAGAGTTTTTGGAACTTGATAAGAAACTGAAGTGAACCTTTTTATTCTTTCATTGAATGACTATGTTTTTTTAGCACACTTCGTCACTTAATTGACTTTCAGCTTTAATGCTGTTATATTATACTGAGGTCGGTTATAACGATAAGAGAGACAGGTTGTTCGGAGGTCTTTGATGCCTTTGTTTTTTAGAATTGTCATGGCTATTTTTTTGTTCGCAGTCGGTTTTTACCTGGACAAACTGTTTGGGACTGGTTTTATTGCCATAGCAGGAGCGATTATTGGATTTATTTTTAGTGGCAGACTTTTCTTCTGGATTCTCAGGTTCCCTCTTGGTGGGCTGATAACAGGTGGAATCATGGGGTTTTCGTTGGGAAGCGTTATAGTCCTTTTGGCAGAGATCATTTTTAAATATCAATCCCAAACTTTTCATATAGTATTGTTAACTGTTTTTATTGCCCTACTGGGTATTTTTGGGCATCTTTTTTTTTCTAGCGAAAGGACCAAACGTAAGAAGTGATTGAATCCAAAATAAGAATATTTTTATGGATGAAGACTGACGTGGTGGCTGGTGTTGAACCGTAATAAGTTTTATATTGAGACATACGGTTGTCAGATGAACCGTAGCGATTCAACTGATCTAGCAGCCCTGATGATGTTAGATGGTTTTGAAGAGGTTTTTTCCATTGAACATGCAGATATCATTATTATTAATACATGTGTAGTGCGTGATCATGCAGAACAAAAAGTGTATAGCAGACTTGGAGCGATTAAGAAAAAGTACGGGACTGATTTCAAGTTTGTCGTTATGGGCTGCCTGGCACAGCAGGAATCAGATGCGTTAATAAAAAAACATCCGTATGTAAACCTTGTTGTGGGAACCCACCAGGTGTCGTTGATTCCGAAACTTTTGAAAAACAATGTACAGACAGGTGCTTTCACTGATTTCGTTGATTATTCTTTCCTAAAACCATATCGTGAAAGGTCTATGCCGTTCAAGGCTCTGGTGAATATTTCCCACGGATGCAATAATTATTGTTCCTACTGCATTGTCCCTTATGTCCGTGGCCGAGAAACCAGCAGACCATCAAAAGAGATTGTTGATGATATTAAGGCTCTTGCAGATTCAGGGGTTGTTGAAGTCCTGTTGTTAGGACAGAACGTTAATTCCTATGGCATGGAAATTGATGATGTTACTTTTATAGAGCTCCTTGAGAAAATTAGCACTGTTCAGGGTTTGAAAAGAATCAGGTTCATGACGCCGCATCCAAAGGATTTTGATCCGCATTCTGTAAAACGTCTTTTTGCGATAGACAAGGTTGTTCCTGCCATGCATTTGCCATTGCAAAGCGCCAGTGACCATGTTCTTACAGCCATGAACAGGAAATATTCCTTTAGAAAATATATGGATATTATAGAGGCTGTCCGTTCATATTCAAATGAGATATTCCTTTCCACAGACATTCTTGTCGGTTTCCCAGGTGAGAGCGATCAGGATTTCGAGGAGACTTACAAGGCGGTCAACACTATCCGTTTTGATGATGCCTATACGTTCAAATATTCAAAAAGAAAATATACGGCTTCCTATAACATGAAAAATATTGTTTCTGAGGAAGTCATTTCCAGCAGGCTTTCCCGCATTATCGATCTGCAACGTGCCATCAATATTGATATCACTCGACAGCAGGTTGGGAAACGAGTGGAGGTCCTGACGGAAGAGTTCAGCCAGAATAGCGACAAGGAATTCCTATGCAAAACTGCTTCAGGACGGTTTGTCCTGGTTCCTTCTGAAAATCGTAAACTTGGCCATTTTTATGAAGTCACTTTGACTGGTGTGAAGGGGGTTACTTTGTCCGGCGATTGATTTATAGCTCAACAATCGTCACGCCATCTCCTCCTTGTTCAGGTTTGGGAGAAGAGAAACTATGAATTTCCCTCTTGTCCAGTTTTTTCTTGAAGAACTCACGGACCATTTCGCGTAACCTTCCTGTCCCCCTGCCATGAATAATCCTTACGGAAGGCAGCCGGGCAAGGAGCAGGTTATCGTAATATTCTTCCAGAACACCCAGTGCGTCCAATTGGTACATACCACGTAAATCCAGTTCATATTTGACAGGGGATTTCTGTGTGATCATATATCCCGCAGGTCTTATCTCATCGTTTTTTTCTTTTACAACAACAAGTTCAGAAATTTTGACTGTTGTCCTGATGATCCCTGAAAGAAGAATGGCCTCATCTCCTTTGAGTTGAACAACTTCTCCTTCATAGTGCTGGTTTCTGGCTCTGACTTTGTCCCCAACACGTATAGGTTGAGTGGTAGAAACCTCGTTTTGTTCAACTGTTTTCCCTAAGGTTTCAGCAAAGGATTCAATTTCTTTGAACAAGGTCTGGCCTTGCTTGATTTTCTGCTTGTCAACACCGGATTCCTGCATCTGCCTGACAATAGCTTCAAATCTGCTTCTGGAATCGTGTAGGAACTCTTTGACACTTTTGAAATAGGTCTGTTTCAAGGTTTGTTCTTTTCGTCTCACTTCCTCGTTTTTCATCTGCGTTGTGGTAGCCAGCCGTTCATATTCCTCTTTTTTTCTAGCAGCAGCGAGAGCTTCCTGTTCCAGACGTTGTTTCTCAGCTGATAGTTTCCGTACTGTTTCTGCAAGATCCAATGCCTGTGTACCGTATAGTGAATGGATTTTTTCCAGCAAGTCAGAAGGAAATGCGATACGGTTCATGATCATGAGGGGGTTGCTGTCTCCAGGAACATCATAAAGGATCCTGTAGAGCGGGGTGAGAGTCTGTGCATCATAATCTACACAGGCGTTTTGGAATGCAGGATCATCCAGTGCAAGAAGCTTGATTCTTTTGTAATGGGTCGTGACAAGGGAAAGGATGTTCCTGTTCCTTAGCTCGTTGAGGAAAACTTCTGCAAGAGTTTCGCCAAATTCGGGTTCAGTGCCAACACCAGGTTCGTCCATGATGACTAAAGATTCGGAGGTGGCATTCTCAATGATTTTTTTCATATTGACGACATGTGCAGAAAATGTGGAAAGATCGTTTTCTATGGATTGTTCGTCTCCCAAATCTACAAAGACATGATCACAGAAGGGAATTGTTGATTCAGGCTCCGCAAGGATGGGGAAGCCTGTTTTGGCCATTAAAGTGAAAAGACCGGCTATCTTGAGTGCGACTGTTTTTCCACCTGTATTCGGTCCTGAAATGACAAGTATGCGTTTGGGAAGTTCAACTTTTATAGTCATGGGAATACAGTTTTTCACAAAAGGATGCCTGCCGTTTCTAATATTGATGCTGTGATCCTGGCTGAAAAGGGGAATGGTTGCTTTCTGACTGTTGGAAAACAGGACATTCGCAAAAAGATGATCCAGTCTTTCAGCCTTGCTGATGACTGTTTCAATCTTATCCAGGGAATGCCTGGTTTCAGTTGTGAGGGTATGGAGAATCCTGTAGATTTCCATTTCTTCTTCTTCATGTAATTCGATGAGCTTGTTGTTTTCGGGGACTAGATCGTCAGGTTCGAAATAGTAAGTCTGGCCACTCGATGAGGAGCCATGGATAATCCCGCGGATTTTATTTTTGTAGGAAGCCTTGATCCTGAAAACCATCCTGTTTTCGTAATTGACAGGCTCTCTGTCATCCAAGGCTGACGAAAGCGGAGTGGAAGAGGAAAGCCCCAGCAGTACTGTTTTCAGCCTTTTGGTAGCTTCCTTTGTACGTTTTCTGATTTGTGACAATGTATCTGATGCGTTGTCAGATATTGATCCGTTATCTGTAAATGTGCGGGAGAGAGTTGTCATAAGAGGGTGGATAGGGAGCATGTCTCCAAGGAATTCAGACAATAAGGGATATTCGTTTTTATGTTCCAAGATGAGGTTTCGGAGTTTGAGAGCTTGGTCAAGAGTCGTCCATATTTGGAAGAGCTCCAGAGCGCCTAGAGTGGAGTTATCAATCTTGATATGTTTATAGAAAAGCCTGATGTCATAAAGGACAGGGGTAGGTGTTTTGTTATTGTCAAGAAAGAGCGAAAGTTCTGCTGTCAGGTCAAAGACGTGTTGGATTTGATACTTTGAAGGAGAAGGAGTCAGGGAAAGGAGGTAGCTTTTCCCGAGGTCAGTGAGTGAATAGGATGCGATCATTTCCCTGATTTTTTCAAAATCAAGAATCTGTTGGGCACGTATTTCTGGAGGGTGTACGGAATCAGGATTCATGGTGTAAAGAGGAGTGGTTTTATCTCTTCATGGATGAAGGATAGGTCTTCGTCACCTAAGGCATGCTTTTTCATGTTTTCAGACATATAGGGGAGAGCTACCCTGAAAAAAGCGAGGGCAGTCGTTTTGTCTTTTTTTATGGAATAAAGGCATGCAAGATTGTAATAAGGGTTGGGGTCGTAAGGGTTAATGTTTTTTGCCTGAAGAAAATACTGTTCAGCAGAGGGGTAATTTTTTTTCTGCATGAGCATGAAGCCCATGTTGTTCAGGACAATAATATCATTGGGACGGATGTTCAAGGCATCCTTGTAGAGGAGTTCCGCTTTATCAATATTCCCATTTTGGAACTCTGCATACGCTTTTGATTTGATTTCTTCTATCTTTTCAATGTTAAACAGGATATTCTGGACAACCTTTCGACGATCATCTGGGAGATCGGTTTTTAGGAGATATGATCTGTAGAGTGATGTGGCTTCCTTGCTTTTTGATGAAAAGAGGTCGTATGTGACTGCAAGGTAGTATTTGATGTCTTTGTATGCAGGATCAAAGAAGTGGACAAGCTCAAGATCCTTCATGGCAAGATGGAAATTCCGTTGCTGGTAATGGGCCAGTCCCCTGCCATAAAGAGCGTCAATGTAGAATGGGATCACAGATAATGTGCTATTGAGTTTGGAAATTGCCAAGCTATAGTTTTTTTTGTCAATATCCTTTACGGCTGCGTTATAGGTTGACAATGACTTTTGGATTTGTGGGAGTCTATGGGGTGGAAATTTTACCTTGAGAGTGGAAATTTTCTGGATTTCCTTCCTGGAGTCGTTCGCTTTTGTTCCTCTAAGACGGATGTTCCTGGTAAAATGTTCGATGGCCTTCTCAAAGTCAAAAGCGACTTCTTCATAGTAAAGTCCGAGGTCATAATGAGGCTCTGCAAAAGTAGGATCATTTGTAATAGCTTCTTTGAAAGCGGATTCTGCCTGGTTGAATTGTTTTGTGTTGTAAAAAGATAGACCAGACTTATAAGAGTTTAAAGCTGTCTGGGATTGGGCTATGAGAATTGCAGGAAACAGGAAGAGGGATAGGACGAGGAAGAAATGGTTATTTCTTCTTCCCGAAAAGTTTTTTTCCTTTGCTGTCATCAGAAGTACCGCCTTCGGAATGTCCAGCTTTTTTCATATCTTTTTCGTCGAACACTTCCGTGAAAATCTGTTTTGAATTCTTTGCCTGACCACCAGTGATATTGATTCTGCCATTTACAACAACACCTTTTCCAAGCTGGAGATGGGGGGTTGTAATATCACCCATGACGCGACCAGTTTCAGTAATGACGACTTCGTCTGTCGTGTTGATGTTGCCGAGGACAGTCCCTTCAATGATCGTCTTTTTTGATGCTATGTTCGTCTTGATTTTGCCTGTGGGACCGATGTGGATAAGTTCATCTGCTTTCAACTCGCCTTCAAACTTCCCATTGATTTTGATCTGCCCTTTTGTGTAGAGCTTGCCGTTGAATTCAGCGCCTTCACCGATGTAGCTGGCATTGTCTTTAGCCATTTGGAACTCCTTGAAAATTGGAACTTGGAGACATGAACATTAGCCCTAAGGGGAATTGAACCCCTGTACTCGGATTGAGAACCCGATGTCCTAACCGCTAGACGATAGGGCCGTAATTCTGGGGAAGAAGGATTCGAACCTCCATAAACAAGTTCAGAGCCTGTTGTCCTACCATTGAACGATTCCCCAATGGTTGTGACGATATTGCTAAAGTCACTCTTCATGTCAAACGGGAACATGAAGCTATGTCTGGGCGGTACAGGGCTCGAACCTATGACATCTTGCGTGTAAAGCAAGCGCTCTACCAACTGAGCTAACCGCCCAAAATCAGGAAACATTATACCATAAAAACGAAAAAAAGTCAAATTTTAAAACTCTTATGGCTCTTCCAAAAATATTGACAATTACAGGGCTTTTTCGTATATTAGAAATTATACTTTATTGGTGGACTATGAGAAGAATCTGGGTCGTTTTCTTTATGAACCTGCAAACTTGGCTCTCATCATTACGTCTTGGATTTAGGCAGAAGCTTCTCAAATGGAAGTTCTCTTTGATGATACAGCGGAATCCCTTGCTTTCCTTGTTGGATAGTTTCCGTTTCGAGAAGTCTTTTCTTCCCTTTTTTGTAATTGCACTTTCCCTCCTTCTTTCATCTTATTTTGTCATACAGATGTTTGCAAGCCTGCCATCTGTTCCATTGAAAAAAGAGGTCATTGAACAGAATGTGTGTATGGCTTCCCATGAGGATTCTAAAGATAGGTCTTATATTATAAGTATGGATAAGGAACAGGCTGCACAATTCAGGAAACAGGCCATCAAACTGGATCGGTTGCCAGGATTGAGTGTGAAATTATATGTTGTCCAGTTGAAAGAGAACTTCTGGTCCATTGCAAGTGATAACAACATTAATATAGATACGATCATTGGAGCGAACCCCTATCTTACACATTATTATGCAAGGAAAGGACAAGAACTTCTCATTCCAAGTAAGAAAGGGTCTTTTCATATTGTCAGAAAAAAAGAGAGTCTTGGAGATATTGCCCGGTTATATGGAATCGAAAAAGGTGAATTGAAGAAAGCGAACGGTGTTGGTGTTTTTGGCATCAAGACAGGTACGATCCTTTTTGTTCCAGACGCACATCCGCGTATGTTGACAGAAGAGATGAACAGTGTCTATTCCAAACGGCATATCTTTACAAGCCCGATAGGTGGAAAATACACATCCGGTTTCGGTTGGCGGAAACATCCTATTACGGGAGCTCGGAATTTTCATACAGGACTTGATTTTAGGGCACGATATGGTGCATCTATTGCTGCTGCAGCTTCAGGAACCGTTGCGTATGTAGGTCCTGCTGGTGGTTATGGGAATCTTGTTATCCTTCAACACAAGGACGGATTCCAGACTTATTATGCCCATAATTCTTCTATTCTTTGCCGTGTGGGACAGAAAGTGAGGCAAGGACAGATTATCAGCAGGGCAGGGAATACAGGGACAGTGAATGCGACACATTTGCATTTTGAAATTAGAAAAAATGGGAAACCTGAAAATCCTGCAGCGTATCTTTGGTGAGAGGTGATTATGTCTGATTGCCTGTTCTGTAAATTTGTGAAGGGTGAGATCAAACCGGATGTTGTGTATGAGGACGACCAGGTTCTGGCATTCAAGGATATCAATCCTCAAGCGCCGATTCATGTCCTTGTCATACCTAAGAAGCATATAGAAACGACAAACGACATATCAGATGAGGATGAAGCGGTTGTAGGACACATTATAAAAGTGGCAGCAGGGATAGCCAAAAAAATGAATATCAGCGGTAGCGGATATAGGACGGTTTTCAACTGCAATAAGGATGCAGGACAAGCAGTGTTTCATATCCATTGCCACTTGTTGGGTGGACGTCAATTCGATTGGCCCCCAGGATAGATTGTCAGGTCTAATCATTTAGAAAACTACAGGAGGTTTTTATGGACAAGTACAAATGTACGGTTTGCGGTTATATCTATGACCCCGAATTAGGAGATCCGGATAATGGTGCTGATGCAGGGACATCTTTTGACAAGTTGCCTGATAGCTGGGTTTGCCCTGAATGTGGTGCTGGAAAAGACATGTTCGAGAAATTGGAAGACTGATATCCAGTATTAAAGCAGGATAAGTTTCAAATGCCTGTGTTGAGATAGACACGGGCTTTTTTTTAGTGGAGTGATTTATCAAGATCAAAGTGATTTTTCTTGGTACTGGAACCTCTGGGGGAGTGCCTGAATTGTTATGTGAATGCAAGGTTTGCAAGTCACGTAATCCAAAAAACAAACGTCTCAGGAGTTCCGTTCATCTGGTTATTGAAAATGAAGGTCAAAAGACACATATTCAGATAGATACAGGACCGGATTTCAAAGAACAGATGATGCGGAACAGGATACCCCGGATAGATGCCATTTTATATACCCATGCACATGCGGATCATATTTCTGGTCTCGATGACATAAGGCGGTTCAATTCAGTACAAAAATCTGAAATTCCTGTTTTTGGGAACCAGGGGACGATGGATGCTTTGCATGATAAGTTTTCCTATTGCTTTAATCCTGTCCAGCTGGGTGGAGGCGTCCCCCGCATCAGGACCATACTGGCAGAAGGGTCGTTTCAAATAAACAATGTTGTGATTGAACCATTGCCAGTTTATCATGGGAATCTTATGATTTTAGGTTATAAAATAGGGGATTTCGCCTATGTAACGGATGCATCCAAAATTCCGGATGAGGTCATGGCAACATTAAGGGGATGTGATTATGTTGTGCTCAATGCATTGAGATATAAGCCTCATCCTACACATTTCAATTTGGAACAGGCATTAGAAATTGCAGGAAACCTGCCTGCAAAAAGAATTTTTTTCACGCATATGACACATGACATGGATCATGATAAAGTCAACAAGATTCTGCCTAGACATATCAGGCTTGCTTATGACGGACTGGTAATATCCTTCTGAAGTGGCTTGCATTTGTCAGGTGGAATAGGGCTGTTTATAGATTAAGAACTCTTTAGCTCTTTCATTCTCAGTTGTCCGCATGCGGCTTTGATGTCATCCCCGCGAAGGTAGCGTAAGGTAGCTTTGATTCCTTTTTTCAGCAAATACCTGAAAAAGGCTGTAGATTTTTCTTCTGAAGGGGTCTTGAAATCGAAACATTCCACAGGATTGTACGGGATGATATTGATTTTGTAATTCAACCCATCTAAAAGTTTTATTAAATCATCAGCGATCTGCGGATTGTCATTCAGTCCCTTGATAAGAATATATTCGAATGTGATGATCTTGTTTGTTTTGACCTGATATTCTTTTAATGTTTCAACCAGTTTTGGCAAGGGATTGGAATTGTTTACAGGCATGTATTTTGATCTCATGTCATCGTATGGGAAATGGAGGGATACGGACAGTTTGATCTGAAGATCAAGGTCAGACAGTTTTCTTATTCCTTCAATAATCCCTGCCGTTGAGATGGTGATGTTCCGTATTCCTATGTTCATGGCTGCTGGGTCGTGGATGATTTTAATGGCCTTGAGGACATTGTCATAGTTCATGAGCGGTTCGCCAATCCCCATGAAAACGATGTTTGTGACGTTAAAGCCTGATTTTTTTATGAAGAGGGCCTGTTCAACGATTTCATGGGTTTCAAGGTTTCTGATGAGACCGAAATGGCCACTTGCACAGAAAGCGCATTTCAGGGCGCATCCCACCTGTGTAGAAAGGCAGAGCGTGAAGTCCTTTTTTGTGTTAGGAAGGGCAACTGCCTCAATGTACTCGCCATCTGCCAAACGAAAAAGGAATTTCGTTGTCCAGGAAATCTTTGAGCCTTCACGTTTCTCTTCCCTAATTGTAAAAAACGAGTATTTCTGTTCAACTTGCTCTTTTACTTCTTTTGGCAATGTAGAGATGGTCCTGATCGTGAGAGATTTACTTTTGTAAATCCCGTCAAGAACCTGCTTTACACGAAAAGATTGAGAAATTTCTTTTTCAAGTGCTATCTTCAATTCGTTGTAAGGAATGCCTAATATGGGAATGAGTCCTGTTTGGTCCAAGGGATTATTTTCCAAGTGAGAGGATAGCTTTCATATCAGATACGGCTTTTGTGAGACCTGTAAAAACAGCACGTGAGATGATGGAATGTCCGATATTCACTTCATGAAGATTGGGGAGCGCAAGAAAAGGGAATATGTTCGTAAAGGTCAGTCCATGACCTGCATTGAGACCAAGCCCAAGTTCAGTGCAGAGTTCTCCTGCAACACGTATTTTTTCGAATTCGAAATGTGCCTCTTTTTCTGTTTTTGTATTTGCATAGGCTCCTGTATGAAGTTCGACAAAATCCGCACCTAACTCTTTAGAAAGCCGGATCTGGTCTAATTCCGGATCTATGAACAGGCTGACAATGATCCCTTTAGCTTTAAAACTGGCAATGGTATTTTTCAGTTGTTCTTTGTTGGCAAGACAGTCCAATCCGGATTCTGTTGTAATCTCTTGCCGTTTTTCAGGAACAAGAGTAACTTGGTCAGGAAGAATTTGGAGCGCTTTTTTTATGACATCAACATTGATCGCCATTTCAAGGTTGAGTTTTGTATGGACGATTTCCCTGATAAGCTGAACGTCCCTAAACTTGATGTGGCGTTCATCTTCCCTGAGATGTACTGTTATGGAATCTGCGCCTCCCAGCTCAGCATGATGTACTGCTAAAACAGGGCTTGGTTCAGTTGTCTTCCGCGCTTCTCTCACAGTGGCTATGTGGTCAAGATTGATACCTAACTTGATCATTTTATGATCTCCTCGAAATTAGATACTGTCGTCTGGTTTTCAAAGAAAACCGTTATCGTCTTTGGTTTGATATCCATCACAGTTACACCAGAAGGGATATATGTGGATTTGTCTATTTTCACAGGATAAGTGT
Source organism: Brevinema andersonii (assembly GCA_020722765.1). GTDB lineage: Bacteria > Spirochaetota > DYKD01 > DYKD01 > DYKD01 > DYKD01. The sequence continues at coordinate 17,474 of DYKD01000038.1, forward strand.
TTGATCCTGGTTTTGGATTTTTAATGTCTACAGAAAAATGAATCTGGGAAAGTAGATTTCCCGAAAGAAGTTCATGGCTGCCACGCAATGAACAGAATGCTGTAGTTGTGCTGATCTCTTTCACGTTGAGGTAGGAGGGAAGATTTTTCAGTATAATGCCTCCGGAGGCGGTCTTGATTGTGTTGTTAATGTTGGATACAAAGAACCAAAGAAGGATGGCTGTGAGCAGGGAAAGCCCATGCGGTATGTATTTGAAAGGAGATTTTTTCTTTTTAGACATTATCCTCTCCAGCGGAATAGAAATGTTCAAGCCTTTGTTTGATCTGTGCGGCAGGGATGGAATAGAGTTTCCCATTTACTGCCGCTGAAATCCTGCCTGATGATTCTGAGACGACCAGGACAAGTGCGTCGCTCTCTTCGCTGATACCAAGGGCCGCTCTATGCCTGGTTCCTATGTCTTTGTCTAAGTTAGGATTGTCCGAAAGGGGCAATATACATGCTGCTGCCATGATCCTGTTTGAATAAAGGACGACAGCTCCATCATGCAGAAAGGATTTTTTGTTGAAAATAGTGATGAGCAGACGAGTGGAAAGTAGGGAATCCATTTTCACACCTGTTTCGATGACACCGCCCAGGAAGTTGTGTCTGCGGATGACAATGAGCGCTCCGATTTTCTTTTTTGACAAGTAGGTGAGGGATTCTATGAGGTCTGTGAAGACTTGTTCTTTTTCCTCCTGAGAGAAGAATCCGATATTCTTCCCTTCACCAAAACGGATAAGCAGTTTCCGGAACTCAGGCTGGAAAATAATGATGAAAGCGATGATCCCGAAATTCAGTAGATATGTGAGAATCCAATTGAGAGTTTCCAGATGGAGGAGTCTGGAGAGTATGAAGACGATCAGTATGAACCCAAGACCTTTAGCGATCTGGATGGCTTGGCTTCCTTTTAAGGATTTATATATCTGGAAGATGAGGAAAGCGACAATGAAGATATCCAGTGCTGTCAAAATAATGTCGTGCAGAAGAGCCCAGTTGAAAGATGTCATGTCACTTCCTGTTTGCCATCAGTTTTTCGTAGAGGATGATGGCTTCCTTGCCTTCGCGGACGTCATGAACCCTTATGATGGAAGCCCCCTTCTGCAAAGCCACCAGGTTCAGCGCCATAGTAGCAGGGAGGCGTTCTTCAACAGGCCTGTCTAATGCTTTACCGATGAGGGACTTCCTGGAAATTCCAATCAATAATGGTCTTTCTAATATACTGAATTCTTCCAATCTGTCAATAATTTCATAATTATGTTCCATGGTTTTACCGAATCCTATACCAGGATCGATCACAATATCCGTGATGCCAGCTTGCACGGCATTGAATAGGGCCCTTTGAAGAAAAACCGATATTTCCTTGATCAGTTCTTTGTACTGGGGATTTTTCTGCATATTGCCTGGGTTTCCTTTGATATGCATGAGTACGACAGAAGCCCCATACTTTGCCACAGTATCTGCCATTTTTTTATCGAAAGAGAACCCTGAAATGTCATTGATCATATCTGCGCCAAGGGAGAGCATTTTTTTTGCAACGGTTGAACTGTAGGTGTCAATTGAAATTGGAATTTTTGGAGCGAGGGATCTGGCAACTTCAAAAACAGGGATGATCCTTTTAAGTTGTTCATCGCTGGATACTGCACCAGCCCCTGGTTTTGTCGATTCTCCGCCAATATCAAGAATATCCGCACCTTCCTTGAGGCATTGCTGTATTTTTTTTTCAATGGATGCGGGAGAAGATACTTTCCCGCCATCATAAAAAGAGTCTGGCGTCGCATTGATGATGGCCATCACGGCTTTCTCTTTGGAAAAATCGAAAGACCTTTTACCGATTTTTAGGAGATAAGCGTTTTTTTTATTCATATTATTTGTCCATGAATTTTTTTAGTATCAGCCATGAGGGGTCTGTCTTATCAAGAAGTGGGATGATTTTGGGAGCTAGCTTTCTTGCCTCTTGGGGGGTGGAAGAAGCGAGCTTGACTGTAGCTTTTCCTGCTTTGTTCAAATATTTTTTTCTGTCTGTTTCCTTTTCTGATGAAGAAGAGGCATTGAGCCATGCTATAACAGCTTTCCCAAGGTCATTGTTTTTTTCATGGATGAGGGCTGTATACATCCACGCTTTGATATTTTGTTTGTCCAATTTCAGGCATCTGTTGAAATGTGTCAACGCTTCACTGAAACGGTTCTCATCAAAATAAATTGTTCCTAATTCAAGATGAGTGGAAGGTTCTAACGGATCCCTTTTTAAGGCTTCGTAAAAACATGCTTTTGCTTTCAGTCTGTTTTTAGCTTTCAGGAACGCCACGCCTGCCATGTGCGCTGGCTTGGCATCATCCTCATCAAACTTGCTGATCTTAAGAAAGAGTTCGGCCGCAACGTCGTATTTCCTGTTTTTAAACGCGGTCCACGCCTGGTCAACCAATTCAGCGCTTGTGAGATATGCGTATTCATCCCATGCATTTCCAGCCATGCGTCTCATCAATTTTGCATTTGATATGTCTCCAGCCTTTTCATATAGCTTGGAAGCGTCCACATAAATGGTGTCATCCCAAGGACGTGTCCAAAGCCTTCCCAATTCTGCTTCCGCTGCCGCAGAAAAATTGCTTTTCATCTGGTGGCAGAAGGAGAGTAACTTGTAATATTTGTCAGAGTCTGTGCCTTTGATTCTGACAGCTTTCTGGAGTGTTTCAATGGCATCATCATATTTTTTTGATTTGATTAGGACGGTTCCCATCTGTCCGATGAAATAAGGATTCAACGGTTCGAGTGAGCATGCAGCCAAAGAATGATAGTAGGCATTTGTCAAATCATCCTGGGCTTCATACAATCTGCTCAACCCGTCATGTGCAGAAGCATTGTTCCTTTCCTTTTTCAAGATTGAACGGAGGATAGCTTCCGAGTCGTCATATCTGCCGTTCCTTGTCAATGTTAATGCCTGGGAAATGGCAATCTCCTGCTCATTTTTTTTATAAGGTGTCCTGGATTCCGAATATTCAGTTTGCAACATTGTGAATAACAGAAAGATGATGAGGGGGTGTTTTTTGATCATGGTCTCGACTCGCCCTTTTCTGTTGTTATGGAATAGGCATTACCATCAGTGATAATCTGGATGTCCCCATCCCTGTCAGTCCGCCAGACAGAAGCTCCTATGCTGTAAAAAAGATCTATGACAGCTTGAGCAGGAAGACCGAATTTGTTGTTTAGCCCTACACTTATAAGAATATCTTTGGGGTGCACTGCAAAAAGAAATGCTTCTGAACTTGATGTGCTGCTCCCATGATGGCATGCTTTAAGGATCGTGGAGTCAAGGCGGTAACCGCTTTTTATCATCTGATATTCTATTTTTTTTTCTGCATCCCCAGTCAATAATATTGAAAAATTGCTATAAACGATGTGAAGGACAATGGAATTATTATTCGCGTTCTTTTCAGTTTTGCTTCCACTGTTCAAGACAGTGATTTTTACTTTTGGATCCCAGTCCAAAGCATCTCCAATTTTGGGAACAATGTAGGGAAGTCCTTGTTTTTTAATGTCTTTAAGAAGGTTGATATAAGTACTGGTCGCGTAATTCATCCCAGAATCATAGATTCTTTTGAAACTGAATTTTTTCAGGATTTGTGCTGCCCCACCAATGTGGTCTGAGTGCGGATGTGTAAAAAGGAAGAATTGGATGTTTGTCCTGGTGATGTTGTTTCTTTTCATATAGGGCAGAATGTCAATTCGGGGTGCATCAAAGGAGTTTAATCCTGTCCCCCCTTCACCTGCGTCAATAAGCGCTTTCCTGCCGTTGGGAAGCTCCAGCAGGATGCAGTCGCCTTGCCATACATCAATCACTGTAACTTTAAGATGAGGTCTTGTGGGATCTGGAATCCCATAGCAGGCTTCACCCGCAAAAAGTGGTTGTAGAAGAAGAAGTAAGAAAGTGGCTGGTAAAAGTTTCTGTTTAATGCAAAGACTGATTTTAAAACCGTGTATCAAAAGAGACTGCATAATCAAAACTTGGGTTTGCCACATCATAGCTTGATGCGAAGTTCAGCTTGGACTTGAAGGAAAAGAGAGTTATCCCGACACCTGCTCGATGGTCTTCGTAACATCCATTTATACCAATGAAATCAAGCAGGATAGATTCAGCAGCTATGTTGGGTATGAACCTGAAATTCCCAGGGAAAAACTGTTTAGCCCCAAAGGATATTTTCAGTTTTCCGTTCAGGATTTTCCCTCCCAGCTGCTCACGTATTACAAAGCCTGTATTCGTTGATGTGGTCCTGTTTTCAATCACAAACCCTGCTTTGACAATGGCTGGAGTAATCAGGAATCCTATATTGAAAACAATAGAAGGGATGATTTTATCGTCCTCATAAGTGGCTCTGTAAGCTCCATAAAGACCTGCCTTGAAAATCGCCATGCGCCATCCAAATGCTGCACCAGTCTGTATGCGTTTATGATCGGTCTGTATGAATGCACCGTTGATGGCTATGGCAATATTTTTGTAAACAGAAAGTGGGAATGCCGTTGCTGAGTGTATGACATATTCTCTTTTGTGAGTGACTGCAAAAGAGGCAAGAAACTGCGTGTCATCCACATAATACATCCCAGCTGGATTCATGATAATTCCTGAAAGATCATTGGCAAAAGCCACAGCTTGAGGACCAGAAGAGAGGGAGTTTGCTGAAAAAAAGGACTGTTGTTCTGGGGATCTTGCATGGGCAACCGTAACAAATAAGACAATAAAAAGGTATATGGGAAAAAGTGTTTTTTTCATTCAATGTCTCCAAACCTGCGGGATCGTTTTGTGAAATATCTGAGAGCCTTATCCAGTTCCTTTTGGTTGAATTCAGGCCACATGATATTTGAAAAGTAGAGTTCGGAATAACTTGATGACCAAAGAAGGAAATTGCTCAGCCTGATCTCTTTTCCTGTCCTGATAATCATGTCCGGATCAGGAATTTCTGGGTGGTCAAGATAGTCCCTGAAATTATCTTCTGTAAGCGAGCTGACTGATTTTTTCCCTTTGGAAAGGAGATGTCTGATACCTCGGATGATTTCATCCCTGCCACCATAATTGAATGCTATGTTGAGATTGAATGTCCTGCATTTCGAGGTCTTGTTTTCTGCACGGTCGATCCTTTCAAGCATATCTTTTGGTATGTTGTCGCGTCTTCCCACAACGGTTATTCGGACATCATTTTTGATGAAGTCATTGAGGTTTTTATCAACATATTCCTTGAATTTTGACATGAGAAACTCGACTTCTTTCTTGGGCCGTTTCCAGTTTTCAGTTGAGAAAGCATAGACTGTGAGATGTTTGATTCCACGATCCACGCACCATTTTGGCATTTTTTCAAGGACACGCATGCCTGCCAGGTGTCCCTGTGATCTTGGCCATCCTTTCTGTTTCGCCCATCTGCCGTTTCCATCCATGATGATGGCTATGTGTTTGGGGACATTAAGTCCTTTTTTTTTGTGTTTTGTTTTAAGCATGATCTTCCTTTCTTAAAATCTTATTTTCCAACAAGCTTTTTTGCGAGTTTCCCTGCTGATACTGCGTCTTTCGCGTAATGTGCGCCTATCTTATCTGCGAATTCCTTGTTGACAGCTGCTCCACCCACCATGACAGTTGAATCCAGACCTGATGTTTTGACAAGTTGTGTCACTTTCCCCATCTCTGGCATTGTTGTTGTCATGAGTGCGCTGAGTCCTATCAGTTTTGCGCCCTCTTTCTTTGCCGTATCTACAATCACCTGGGCATCAATGTCTTTTCCAAGATCAATCACATCAAAACCGCTGTTTTCCATCATCAACACCACGATCTTTTTCCCTATGTCATGGACATCGCCTTTGACTGTTGCAAAAACTATTTTTTCCTTTTTTTCTTTGGTCTCCAAGGTCGAAAGTCTGGGTTTGAGGATTTTGAAGGCTTCCTGCAAGGTTTCAGCGGAGATGATCAACTGGGGAAGGAAATAAGTCCCTTCCTCATAAAAATCTCCCACACGAGTGATGGCAGGAATCAGGATGTTGTTTATGATCTCCATGGGTTTGTAGTTTGCTGCAAGTGCCTGTTCCAGATGCTCTCCAATCTGTTCCTTGTTTCCTTGCAGTATCGCAGACGTGAGTTTATCCTCTGGTGATTCTTTCCCTGTCATGGTCTTTGATGTTTCTGATTTTTCTGCTTTCGCATATTTTGCAATATAGCGTGTGGCGTTCCTGTCCCTGCCAGTGAGGACAGATCCTGTATCCAGAACATTGTGTATTTCTGCAGAGTAGGGGTTCAGGATTCCGGAATCAAGACCACTAGCTATGGACATAGAGAGGAATGTTGAATTGATTAGGGCCCGTTTAGGAAGCCCGAATGAGATGTTGCTCACACCCAGTATTGTGGAAATGCCCAGCTCATCGCGCACTTTCCTGATTGTGCGGAGTGTTTCCAGAGCGTAGCTTCCTGATGTGCTTACAGCCATGACTAACCCATCAGCCATCATGTCATTTTTTGAGAATCCGTAGCCTTCAGCGATTTTGACCATGCGTTTCACGATTTCAAACCGCTTTTCAGCAGTCTGGGGGATGCCGTCCTCATCAATAGGAAGGATGATGAATGCGGCACCGTATTTTTTGGCAAGGGGGAAGAGTTTTTCATAGAGGTTTTTTTTGGCACTGATGGAATTGATCAACGCCCTTCCTGCGTATGTTTTCAACCCTTCTTCTACTGCCTTGATGTCAGGGGAATCAATCACAAGCGGGGTGGCAACGATGTTTTGGATCGAAATGACTGCCTTTTTCATGGTTGTAGGTTCATCTATGGAGGGTTCGCTGATGTTGACATCCAGAAGATCCGCACCAGCCTGTGTCTGTTCAAGGGCTTCCTTGCGCAGTTCTACAAATCTTCCTTCCCTCAGTTCCTTGGCTATCTGTTTCTGTGCTGTAGGATTGATCCGTTCTGCAACAAGCCTGACAGGATAATCCGATCCTATGCGCACTGTGGAAGATCTGCTTGCCAGAAAGACTGTCCTGCTTATCTTGTCCGGATCAGGAATCAGTGAGACGGGTCTCATGGAAGATGTCTTTTGGACAATTTCTCTTATGAAATCAGGAGATGTGCCACAACAACCTCCGACTATGGAGGCTCCATTCTTTATGATTTCAACGATTTTATCTGAAAAATACTCTGGTGTGATGTCGTAGGATGTTTTTCCATCTTGGAGTTTGGGAATCCCAGCATTGGGCTGGATACTGACAGGTCGCGATGTAGTTTCAGCCAGCTTCCTTGCCACTTCTATCATTTCATCTGGACCTGTGCTGCAGTTTGTTCCTATGGCATCAGCTCCGGCTTTTTCACAGATGATAGCAGCAGTAACAGGATCTGTGCCTGTCAGTGTTTTGTGGTTGGAATCATAAGTCATTTGGGCAATAAGGAAGAGGTCGGGTGCAGCTGCTTTGCATGCGATTATGGCAGCGCGCATTTCCTGTATGTCTGACATGGTTTCAATGATGAGGGCGTCAGCTCCTGCTTCTTTTAAAAGGGAGGCTTGTTCAAAATAACATTCATAAGCGGTTTCAAAAGAAGTATCTCCAAAAGGTTCAAGAAGTTTTCCTGTAGGACCGATGTCACCTGCAATGAAGGTCTCTTTGGCAACTGCTTTCATTGCGGCTTTTTTCGCAATTTCAACGGCTTTTTGGTTGATGGCCTTGATTTTGGTTCCCAATCCGTGTGCTGAAAGTTTGAGCCTGTTTCCACCAAATGTGTTTGTAGTTGCAAAATTGCATCCTGCAGAGAAATAGGATTCATGTATTTTTTGTAATGTGTCAGGGTCATCCAGAATAATCTGTTCAGGAGCACCAGACATGTTGGGAGCATGAATCTGAAGTTGTGTTCCCATGGCCCCATCAAAATAAAGTATTTTTTCTTTCAACAGGTTGAGAATTTTTCCCTTGGAACTCATGCACACGCCTTGAAAAGGAGGATGAGGTAGTAAAAAATGGGTGCAACCAGAAAGAATGCGTCGAAACGGTCAAGTATGCCACCATGACCAGGTATGAAATGCCCTGAATCTTTCAGGTTGACAGCACGTTTCAGAACGGATTCCACAAGATCTCCAGCATTGACAAAAAAGAACATTACAATCCCCATGATCAGTGTCTGAGAAAGGGATAGTGTGCTTGCCTTGAATGTAAAGTAAGTGTTCGCAGTTCCGATGGTCCATCCTGAATTGAACAGTGCGTTCACCAGGAATATTGTTGCGAATGTGATGAGGAAAGCTCCTATATAGCCTTCATAGGATTTGTTAGGACTTGCTTTTAAGGGAATCTTATGCCTTCTGTTGCCAATAATACCGACGCCCACAGCATACGCAGCAATATCATTGAACCAGACTGTGAGGAGAAGCATGATCATGTAATAGATTCCATCATTCATATTGATGATGAGAATCAGATGGCTGAAGGAGTAAGGAATGAGGATAAGACCGAGGAGATAGAGACCTATGCAGGAAAGTGACTCATAGAAATTGGATTTGAAAACCTGGGGGATAGCTAAGCCCGTGAAACAGAGGAAAAGGAACATGTTTTTAAGATCAAAAGATGGGATGAATGTCTGTATGTAGAAGACAATAGTGATGAGTCCTGAAATGATGATGAAGGGGATCTTATATTCATCCATCCATTTCATTTTTAGGATATTTTGGTATTCCAAGGCGGCTGTAATGACAATTCCAAGTATGAGAAGTGAAAAAAGCAGGAATTTAGCCCATGGAATAAAGACAAGTATCAGGATGAGGGGTATAAAAATGACACCTACAAGGATGCGTTGGATGGGATTAGTCATCATATCAAGTTCCTTTTACACGATGATTTCGATGATTTCACTTAAAATAGCCATAAAAAAATGTTTTTTCAATTTTTTAATGTATGGGGTGCTATGATTCATCTTTCTGTATTTTTCGTATCTCCCCCCCCAAAAAGGGGAAGGGTCTTCATTATCATCGAAACGGTTCTCTTGTGCAGTCCTGTAGATTTCCAGGACAATAGATACGCTAAATCATATAAATGAATATCTTGAATAAATGAAAACATTTTTATACTTTTTAGGAATAACAAAATTGCTTATCTTTTGTGGTTGTTAAGCATTGTGGATTAAAAAAAAAGTGTGAGTCTGTCCAAAATACAAGCTGATACAATAACGAGGTGGCTGATCATGTCGGTTCAACTGAATGGGATTTGAAAAAGATTTCAGGATCTGGAAGGATGAACATTTCGGAAATTATTGCATGACAAAATGTGATGCCACTTGCTGTGATATGGGAAATGTCTCCTTGCATCTCAACGAGGAAGAATTGACACGGATATATGGAAAGGAGATATTCCTACAAGATTTCAAGAAATTGGGAATAAAAACTCTCAATGCTAAGAAGAAACTGTTTAGCATTGAAAGCAAATGTCTCTGCCGTCAATTCGATGAGAAGACGCATAAATGTCTCATTTATGAACGCAGACCGTCAAGCTGCAGGGATTTCCCTTTCATTGTGGAGAAGGATGCTCTTGTCATCAAGAGTGGGTGCTCGCTTTCCAAACGTGATCCAGAATACAGGAAGCTTGTTGAAATAACATCCTTGTATAAGAAAGTGATTATCCAAAAAGGATGATGTTTTTTGAGATTTCATAGGGAAAAGGAAAATATTGGTCAGGACTTGACAATGGGTAAGGAGTTTAGGATGATTCAGATAAGCAATAACAAATGTGATATGAAACAATCTTTTAAATTTGAAAAAATTGGCGTAATTCATACGCCCTATGTAGATACTGCGCCTTATCAGCCAATCGTAGATGCCGCAGGAGAGTTCCGCATTATATTGGAACCGGAATATCGGGAAGGGCTGTCTGATTTGCAAACATTCCGTTATATTTATGTATTATATTTCATTGATAGGATCGTATCCAGACCAGTTATGATTGAAACTCCGTCTTGGGCAAAGGATACAAAAGTCGGTTTGTTTGCAAGCAGGTCGCCAAAGCGTCCCAACCCTATAGGGCTCAGTGTGGTTCAGTTGAAAAAAATTGTAGGGAATGAAATCTTTACGTCTGGTCTTGACGTATTTGATAACACTCCTTTACTAGACATCAAGCCGTATATTAGGAAGTTAGATTCCAAGGATGATGCCAATTATGGATGGATTGAGAACATCCCCGGCAATAAAGAGCATCTTTTTTTACATGTTATGGGAATCCCTCATGACGATTAAGCATAGCTTTACTTTTATAGGAACAAAGAAATGAATTTTCCTCAAAAAATCCTATTTTTCACCCTGTTGGTGATGACGCATCCCCTCTTTGGAACTGAATCTTGGGTTCAAAGCAACTGCTCAGGTGGTCCTGGACCTGGATTCGATCACAAACATGCAAGTCAGATTGAAGATTCGGTATGTTGTTCAGAAATCCTCTGGCAAAGGAATCTTATCATTCATTTGAACATGGACACAAGAACTTTCAACGATCAAGAAAATATCATCACAATGGGAAAAAAATCTATGCAATATCCTGAGAAGAGGCTTAATCTTGTCATAGAACTTCTCCGCATTGTTTCGTCCAATCTCGAATATAATTCTCTTATGAAACTTGTATTAAACCAGATGCTTTCATCATTTGATGCTGAAGTCGGGCTTATTATTATTTCAGGTGCCAGAGGATTGCAACAAGAGGTCTCGGTCGGTATAAAAATGAAGGAATTGGGTCTGGTTATCAATAAAAAAAACGGATCAAACCTGCTAAACGACATAGTCTCAAAAAGAATACCATGGCGCTTGGATCAGTAGTCTATTTCTGCTGAATACGACATGACAGCTACCAAAAGGAATATCCTAAGTTTACTTTCCTCTCCGATACTCGTAAAAGACAAAATGCTCGGATATCTTTTATTAGTCAATAAATCATCGGATGATGACTTGGAAAATATATCCCTATTCAACCATCAGATTGGCGGTGTCATAGAAAGCTCACGTCTTTATAGTAACATGCTTAAATTAAGCAATTACACTGAATCGTTGCTCAATGGATTGAATGCTGGCCTTCTTACCATTGAACGTACAGGCATCATTAAATATGCTAATAGCCTTTTTGAAACTTATTCTGGTTATAAATCATCTGAACTCATCAATCAAAATATGAATTTCTTGTTCAAGTTAGAAAAAGAGAAATATGCTGATTTTCTTATAATGGTGACAGGCCGATCGAAAATCCCCTCCCTAGAAATGGGAATGACCAAAAAAGATGGAACACAATTCCTTGTCGAAATGTCATCTTCAGCTATCCAGAATGTACAAACCAGTAAGATTGAAATGGTTTTGATGATAACAGATATAACGGAAAAACGCGCACTGGAAAAAGAACTCCAGAAATCGAGACACCTATCAACACTAGGGACCTTGTCTGCAGAAATAGTACACGAACTTAAGAATCCTCTTTCTGCCATCAAAGGTTATGTTGATATGATGCCCAAAAAAATTGAAGATCCCAAATTCATTTCCATTGCCACAAGTGTCATAGCAGAAGAGATAGACAAGCTTTTCAGCACTGTCAGAATGTTATTAACCTTCTCCAAAGGCAAATCGGAAAACATGAAAGAGATTGATTGCGTATTCCGTTCAAGGTATCCACCCGTTCCGGAGCAAGGTATCCACTTGGAC
>DYKD01000128.1 GCA_020722765.1 Brevinema andersonii
CATTTAGGCAGGCACCGGCCAGGTCAGCGCCTGCCAAATTGGCGCCGCGCAGGTCGGCGCCCGTCAGACGGGCACCGGCCAGGTCAGCGCCTGCCAAATTGGCGCCGCCCAGGACGGCGCCTGTCAAGTCAGCACCGGCCTGGACGGCGGCCTCTAACGTCCTCTTCAGGGACCGTTTGCGGTCCCTGAAGAGGACGTTTCCGTCCCTATCACATATTTTCATTGTTGTCGTCCTCCTGCTGTTTTCCTTAATATAGTCTCTCCCTCCGCTTTTGTCAACAAAAATCGTCAAGAGTAAGTATCTGCAATCCTTAGCGATTCCCATCTAGCCAAAAAAAAATATATCCCCCTCCCCCCCTTATATAAGGATTTACCAGAGAGGGCCTCCCCCCCGAGCGCGTACTCCTATATTCCCATATTCATATATTCAGAAAAAGCTTTTTACAGAGCCTATAAGGGGATAGCGTGACTGTATTAGAAAATGGCGGATAATTAATCAAGATTTCAAGAATTTTCAAATATTCAACTAGATATATTTTTGATCATTTTTTTTCACTTGAACTCATGAATTCTCTTGGTTGAGTGAGTTTTTCAAGATCATCAATCATCTCTTTACTGGAAAGAAGCCTTTTTCGTGTTTCATCTACCCAATCGCGTTTCACGACATATGTCCTTGTATAAGCTTCCTTAAATCCTTTCTTAAACATCTCATAAATAAAAGGCGACAATCTCCCCAAGTAACAGCTATAAAGTTTTTTATACTTGAAATAACGAAAGGTAGCGTCTTTGTTTACCCAAACATAGCGTGAGTCTCTGACAAAATTATCATAGAAGCGAAAATTCCCTGTAAAACTAAAACGAAGAGTTTCAAGAAACTCTTCATAGTTATCTATTACCGCCAAAACAACGCTTGTCTCTCTACACAAAGCTTGAGCATCTTTTTCGTATTCTATCTTATTGAGGTCCGTCACTCCCTTCTTCAATTTTCTCCTGTCGAGATACCACCGAGATAGGCACTGGCTCAGCTCCTTCATTCTTTCCCCCATAATAATTGTTAATCTGCGACATTCTAATTAAGTCAGGCTTCTCTGCTGTAGCATTTATATTCCTTGCGAAGATTTTTTCTTTTGCATCCCAACATATCTTCAAGCTTTTTAATGCCGTCTCAAAGCTTTGTGGAAAAAGCGCAAAGTGTTTTTCTAGCTCTTTATCGCCTTTTATTGCTGCAATGCAGATTCCTTCAATGATATTTATTTGTTTCAGCGAATCTGTGTCATCTATATTGACTTTAAACTCTTTACAGATTTTCGCCAGTTCCTCTTCTTCACTTTCTTTATTTGCCTTTACGACTGACAAGGCACGGTATTTTGTATCTTGCGGCTGCTCCCACTCTCCTTTTTCTCTCCACTGATATACGGTGCTTTCAGGTACGCCTATAAGCTTTGCAACCGCTGTAATCGTGCCAACTTCTTGATACAAAATCCTAGCTCTGTTTTTAATGTTTCTGGAATATCTCGCCATAGGGCCTCCAATCTTTTATTCATAGATCAATTTTATCTTTTTTGCTTATCACCTTTTTTATTCCAAGTCTCTGCGTATTCATTATGTTTCTGAATTCTTTTTTCCAAGTATTGTATATGATAACGGAAGAGATTGTCTCTCCAGAGAAGCCAATCAAAGTCATTTGCCTTAAAGTAAAATCCTCCTGGCTTAGATACCATCAGCTCTCTTTTACCGGGCAAGAGTTTGGTGTACTTGTTTGAAGGAATATCAGTTAAAAGTTTATCCAACTCCTTTGGGCGTGGAATCTGTATCTCACTCATGGGATAGATGATAACAGGAGCCGGCGCTTCACTTCTCAATAGGCTGCATCCCATCGGGAAGATAAGTGCGGTCAATCCCAGGAGGCAAAGGCATATTGTGAAGATATTCTTTGAGGCTTTCACACTCTTCTTTAGCGAACTGAAAAGTTTTTTTGAATATCTCACTTTTTGCCTCCGATTCAGCTTTATATTGTTGATGAAGAACCTTTTCCTTTGCCAATTCCAGTCTAAGGCTGTCTACCTTATTGGAGAGATACCAAATATAGCCCCCTCCACCAATAAAAACCGGCGTAAGAAGTGCAATCAAGATGAAAACAAGCTTCCCTCCAATAATAAAGGAAAAAATATCATCAAACATCAGAACTCAAGTCCTAGCCTTACATAAGGCCCGTCTATCCTAACCCAATTAGTTATTTCATACTCAGTTCCTAGATTAATCCTTTTGTACTTGTACCCAAAGTAAGCAAGAGCTGAGACATTGTATTTCTTGAAAAGATTCAAATCTTGAAGTAACTTTCGAGCCCCAAACGATCCATCAAACATCACGCCATTAGATGAATTCCCAAAACTATAAGCAGTCTCAAACTCAAGCTTAGTGCTTGTTTCATAAGCAAGCAAGACCCCAATACCAAAAACAGGAAAATTTTTTGAGTAGTCTACTGTTGTTTTTTTAGGAGACTCAGCGTGGACTGAAGAATTCCACGATTCAAATAGAATCATAGGACGAACAGAAATCGCGTGAATATCAACAATGGGGCCATAGGCTTGTAAACAAGAAGACTTTGCGGATAAATCCACTTGGATATTCTCTTGTGAGTCTTGAAATTCTTTATCATAAAAAATAACTTGTTGTAAATTTTGATCCGCTGGGTCAAGCTCTAATGAGTTTCTTATTCCTGATAAATAAGAGTATTTTAGTCTTAGATTTCTGGAAAGATCTACAATGAAATACACTTCAGAGCCGCTTTTATTGCTTTCATTGTCAATAACCTTAGCCAGGCTCTCTCTCTCAAGCTTTAAGCTTGTTTTATTTCCAGTGAGAGCAGTAACACCTATCTCATAGTGGAATTTGTCTGGAGTTGTAACCCATTGCGCAAAAGATAAGGAAGCAAAAATTAGGTTAATCACCACTGCTAGTTTCATTTTTTTCTCCTATCTCATAGCTTGAACATGCAGGCCAATCACTTTCTACTGCAATTTTTTCGATTGTGCCATAATATAATTCACAAACGCCAGAAAAAACTTTCAGCCCACTTCGATATTCTTTAGGCTTGAATTTTTTACAAGTACCACATTTCCTTAGACTTTCCCTCTTCCCCGAGAATTCTCGGGGAAGATTCTTCTCTTCGTTCTCTAAGTTTTTTAACTGTTTCTCTCGGAGGCTCATCTTCTATCCCCCATCTGTATTCATAGTCTCTGCATGCTACCCAGCAAGCCTTAACGTGGAGTTTCTCGAATGGGCAGAACAATGACTCCCCTCCAGCAGGGAAGTAGATACAGTCTCCACAGATGTAATCTTTAATTGGCACCTTCCTTTCCTCTATCCCAAAGCATGTCTCTGCACTCTATTAGATGATTGTGCCAATAACTTCCCGCATTGATTACCGAAGAAGTAAAACCCTTCTTATTTGCATGAGCCATTCTTGAAACACCATAGATTACAGGTTCCATTAAAATTCCAATATGATCTATGCACCTTTCGTTGTCTGATTTGCCTTTGCATCTGCTTTTCTTGTAATTCATTCTCATACAGATTAATGCCAACTCTTTAGCTTCCTCAAACGTTGTTTTTGGAAAATTCCATCCGCCTTTTCCGCTGCACATATCCATAGAAGTGAGTCTTTTTACAGCAAGGCCCTTTTTATCTTTAACTCCACAACGAAAACAATAGGCAAAGAGTTTTCCACTACAATCTCCAGGTTCCCCGACTCCACCCTGAGCTTGCCATAGATAGCGAGGACTTAGCGATAAATCAAAATTAATCATTTCCTTAATGCACTTCTTTGACTTCTCGCTGACTACAGTGTAATCCGCTCCTTCACAAAAGGCGTACAGTAATCCAAGTATAACCAAAAGTAGAAAAGTAATACTTAAAATTTCAACTAAACTGTCAATGATTGCAGATAAAGTGTCATTGATTACAGAGCGCATTAGATTCCCTCCAGCATGCACCAAGCACAAAGACTAGCTATCCCCAACAAATAAAAGGCCGCTACGGCTTTTTGGCTTGTAGTGCTTTTTTCATCAATATTAAGAATCGCTCTATGAGTGTATCCCTTTGTAACCCAGTCCAAAAACCAAACTACTCCAAGAACTACATTGATTCTTGTCCATGCTATTGCAAGCCAAGAATTAACAAAAGTTTCCCACTTGATGTCCGTAAAATCAACCTTAAGGTAGCACAATCCCAATAAGGCGATTCCTTGAACGACAAAAATCACCCATCCCCAAAAAATGAAAAATTTCCTTGCACCGCTAATTTCAGAAGCATTTCCGTTAATCATGGTCTTCTCCTACAAAACAAGTGTGACTTTGGTAAGTAAATCTACATACCTCTTTATTATTTTGCTAGTGGCCTCAAGTGATGCTTTCCTTTTCTCCATACCGCCAAGTTCAAGCTCGGCAGTTTCTACTTGTTGCTCTTCACTTATTTCGTGGACGGCTATTTGCCAATCTATCAATGAGAAGTTTAACGAGTCCAAGGAGTTCATTTGATACTCTCCTAATTTCATCTGTAGTTGTGCCGAGGAGATGTTTAACTTCTTCAATTGCGACAGCGTTCTGAGAAGGGCCTTCCGCTGAAAACTTGCAAGATTGCTCAATCGCTTTTAACAGGTCGTCTCTCCATTGTTTCGTTTGCTCAATGTCGCTATGAACTATCTCTAACTGTGCTTGGATATCTTCAAGAGCCTTGAGAATTTCAACTCTTCGATAGATACGTTGTGGACTGTCCGGGTCACAAATTGAGGCAAAGACGGCGTCAATCTCATTTACTTTTTTGAGGTGGTCTTTGAACGCGCTTTTGGAGAACCATAGCGCGATTACGAAAAACACTATCGTCAGCATGGGCCACATGCCATAGTGTTCAAAACCCTGCAAAAATGAAACTATCCAGTCCAACAATTTATCCTCT
>DYKD01000129.1 GCA_020722765.1 Brevinema andersonii
GACCTCATCTCATCATCATTGCCTATAGCGATAATGTTTAACACCACGCCGTATAGGTATTTTCCACAAAAATTAAAGTATAAATGACTGAATCGTGCAAAACGATTAGTTGACGTGGTTTCTCTTTTACCAAAACATGGGGTCATCAGGCCTTGCAGCCTGTATCAACTCCCAATTCAGACTCTTTAAATCAAGCTGCCAAAAATCGCTGACATGTCCATGAAGGCCTTCGCCGCAGCAGAGATACATATGGTGTCCGATCAGGGCAACCGCTGACTTGGCGTGATAGGCTGGAAATTCAGCATTTGCATCATAACAGTGGGGAATTCTGTTGCCATGGACCATTTCCCATCGGCATGTTGACAGATTGAAACGCCACAGATCGTTAAAATCAAGTTTAGGATATCTGCGCGATCTTCCTCCAAACAAATATAGCGCATTCCCAAAACAGACCATTGCCGCGCAATAACGTTTTGGAGGGAAGTCGTCTCCTTCCTGATCCGGAGATAGATTGTGCCAAAGAAAATCCTGGCAGTTCAACTGCCATACATCAATATGGTCTCCGCCGTCAGAGAATCCGCCGCAGATCAAGAGATTGTCACCTATTGAGGCCGACATGCTTCCATAACGCACCCCAGGCCACTTTGCGTTGCCAATATACCCATGATGAAAGCAATCAGAAGAGATTTCTTTCCATTTCGCTTCCCGATCCCGAATCCAGAGATCATTCATCTTTCGTTTGCCGAGCAGATCTTCGGTGTAGCCCCCAAAAAGGATCAACGAACCATTATGTTCATGTAGAACCGGGGTATATCGAGGAGGAGGCTGAAGAGCGTTTTCATGTGGACAGGCAAGACAATCCTCGCTAGTTTCAATCTCCTGCCAGACCTGTCTCACTGGATCGAGCAACCAGAGATCGTTCAAAAAGTTGTATGTAGTTCCACCGGCAACATCTTTTTTTAAGCCACTGCCACCCCAGAGATAGATTCCCTTCGGACTAGAGCGCCATCCGGGACAACGGCGCGGGGACGGCCAATTGTCAATTACGGATATTTCATGCCATGCAAGCCTGTTGGTGTCAAATGACCATAGGTCGTTTGAGACATCAAGAATTGACTCTGTCCCTGTCTTCGCACCGACACCGCCGAAGAACCAAATATCCGTGCCAAATGCGGCGGCGCTCATCGAGCGGCGGGCAGAAAACGGCAGAGGATCAAATAGAAGCGGCGGTTTAATATTTCACCTTTGTTCGCCCCGACCATGGGGCAAGTGATATTCGTTTCCAACCATTTGTGCCTATCGGAACTTTTAGCACTATTCCTTCGACTACAGCATCAGACGTTGTTTCTACGATCCATCCATCGCTGGTACGCTGAATAGACAACGACTCAAGCTTCCTTAACCAGTTCAGATAGCTTTCCAATCCCATAGCCTGCCATCCTTTACGATGAGCAAGCCTGACCACCTCTTCATGGATTCCCCGGGTAGAGTCAATATTTTGAGGGTGCAGGTTAAATACCAGCACACCTGGATTCCTACGTTCTATTTGCCGGGCGACCTTACGAATTCTTCGGGCAGCCTGCATATCCGTCATTCGCAAGGCAAACACCATGCCATCGCCAAATGCGGTCAAAAGTGAGTAATGTCCGGAGAACAAGCCATCAGGTCTGCGAACCTTGAAGGGCATGAATGAGCCGTTAAGCGCAGTTCCGTCAACACCGGGAAGATTGACATCCAGTTCAAGTCCACAGCTTTCCCATGTCTTTAGATGTCCCCAGTAACCATCGTTCAGAAAGCCGTGGTTTCGAACTGTTCTTACAGGATTGCCGGACAGAGTGCGGATGAAACAAGTCTGCTCAGTGCAAATTTGATCATATTTCCCCGGTGTTTCCAGCGCGTCTGGATGCACACCAATTTCAACTGTAGGAGGTAGCCTGGCAAGGGTTTCAGACGTGTGTTTGGTAAGCGGGTGGAGAAAATAAGTAATCGGAGTATTGCCAATTATTTTGAGCTGCTCCTCATATTTTTCCAGGGATGCCTGATCATCGTCCCCGGTGAGAATAACTAGGCCTTTCAGGCCATTAGGGAGCGGTTCAATTAGTGGAATTTGGGCTATTCGAGACAACTGTTCAGCCAGCATATACCCAAGGTTATCAGCCCACGGCTCTGTTCTGTTCTGTTGATCAAGTTGATCTTCGTAGAGATAGTTGGGGCGCTCATAATCAAAACCCAAACCGCCTTTGTAGGCAACTTCAGAAACCTTTTGAGGATCCCCCTGGCGGTAGCGAGTAATTTCTTTTGCGATATCCAGGCCTAAAAGAAGCTTCTCCCTGCCCTCGTTATGGCATCTTGCAAGCACAATAGAATCACAGTGCCTTTGCAGCAATGGAATCATCCCTGATTGTGAGATGGCTGTGCCGCTGAAAAGCTGCTTATAAACAGCCGAGTTCTTAATGATTGAAAACAAACCTGAAGCCGGGCGATATAGTATCGAATTATCAGTTTTTGGAGGAGAGGGGTTATTTTCATGTATCGGTACTATGATTTGCTGCAAAGTGTCAGCGTTCAAACGCAAGCCATAAACAGCAAGAACTTTCGATATTTTGGAAAAATAACTTTTTTTTTCAACTCCGTTTGCATCCGCCTCCGGCCGATGAGAGCCTTGGCTAGTTCCCTTGGGTTTGCAAAGAAAGCGCAATTCCTGTATTGCCATATCCAGATATTTTTCGGGCCTTAGAAAGTAACTGCCTTGAATTATCGGAACACTTCTCCCCCCGAATTTGCCTTTGAAGCGGGAAACCTTCGCTATCGGCCAATCATCGGGAAGCTCAGGAAAAATTGGACCAAGCCGATAGTAACGATAACCCTGATTCTTCGCCCAGACAATTGCCGACCAGTGCATGAAATCATTCACGCGCAACGGCAGGTATTCAGGATCAGACACCCCTGCCATAAAGCTTACAGCGCCTTTGTATAAGAGAATAAACAGCGCCCCAATAAATTTTTCACCAGACAAGGCAAACAGTATCCTGCATTTTCCTTCAATGGCCAGCAAATCATATAGGGACTGGTAATAGTCTATTGCTGGAAGACTCTCCCCTGTGCGCACCGCAGAAAGTCGTGCCAGGCGGTAGTATTCGGAAACTGATGCAGAATTTCTATCAAAGCAAGTTGTCAAATTGTTTTTCTGGGCTTTTCTGACAGCACGGCGACAAGATTCACTAAGATTTTTAAAAAGTTCATCTTCCGGAACAGCCCCCTCTTTTATCCTGAAGTTTTCATCACGTGTGTTTCTCTGCTATTGTTTTACATGTGAATGCAAGAGTATAAAGGATTAGAAAATACTTTACTAAATTCCTGCTACAAATTCTTTGCCTTAATGATAATATTAATTCTATGTTTTTCATTTATCATGTTCGACAAAATATCTAGCATGAATGATGGCAGTATAACATTTGAAAACCACCACCATAAGTTTGGAAACCAAGGTGGCCAAAAACCCCAAGTATATAAATCTTCTATTTCAAACCCTGCATTTGTCAACAAATCTTTTAACTCCGCTATTGTATAAAGTTGTCGAGAAGAAGGGTCTAGCTTATTACCAGTCCTTAAGGTATAGTAATTTTCCTTATTTACCGTTCTTATAACAACTGTTCCTCCTTTTTTGGTAACTCTTTTTATCTCAGAAAGGGCTTCACAGGGATTGTTAAAATATAAAAGTGATCCAAGGCATAGAGTTGCATCAAAAATATCATCATCAAATGGTAGTTTTTCAGCATATACATTAGGTATGAATGTCGAGTTCTTATATTGCAGCTCCTTCCATTCCGAAAAAGAACAAGGATCGACTCCAATAACATTGTATCCCATTGCACCCATGAGAGCAACATATTTTCCTGGGCCGCAACCTAATTCAAGTACATTAGGTTGCGAGACCGGTCCAGAAAGGTACAAACCAAGCTTGCAGTACCTCTTTTGACTAGAAAGTTCATTAGGAGTTTCAGCAAGCCTGATCATTTCTCTCTTTTGGGCCCGCTGCAATTGTCTAGTTTTAATACAAATAATCTTTGATTTAATTGTCATATAGTCTCTACAGTTAGAGCATTTGTGTTTGTATATCTGACACATCTATCTCGTAAAAGTGAGAAATCCCGACCATACAATCATCTGAAGGGACAATCGAGAATGAACAAATCTTTTCAACGTGAGACACAATACCATATTTAGTTGCGATTGGTTCATATTTCCTAAGTGCACATGATATATAATAATTACCTATCGGCAAGTGAGGACGTTGTATCACAATCTTAATTACGCCACTATTTTCTAAAAAAGTATTTTTGTCAAGGAACTTTGGCCTTTTTCTACTAACTGATGAATACGATGCAATACACTCATTTAGATCCTTGTCCAATCTAAAAGCAACACCGATTTCCGCATCGGGGATAATATTCATATTTTTATTCCAAACAATATTTATATTAAAATCCTGCCCGACCTCAAAAACTGACTTTTTGACATTTTTATTTGTGGCGGTGTAACATTCGGTTATAATTATATTATCATTATCAATCCTGTATACACCTCCACTCCCACTTATATCAGCGATCTTTTTATTCATTTCCCCATTAGTAACTTCAGTTATTTGACATAGTTCATATTCATATGCTTTCGTAATTGATTTTGCATCAGACAAGGCACGAATAGTCCCATTCTCCAACCATACAGCACGCGTGCAGAGCTTGCTAACAATGTCTGTAGAGTGAGAAACGAAGAAGACTGTAGTTCCTGAGCTGCAAATCTCCCTTAATCTTTTCAAACATTTATTGACAAAGAAGGCATCTCCGGCAGCGAGTGCTTCATCTATGATGAAGATATCCGGATCTACGCTGATTGCGGTAGAGAACGTCAGTCTTGCCTGCATGCCACTTGAATAGG
>DYKD01000039.1 GCA_020722765.1 Brevinema andersonii
ACCTTAAATATAAAAAAAGCCGGAGAAAATCCCCGGCTTGATGATTCAATTTTTGGCTAAAATTTAGGCACCTTGATGCCGGTGCTTTCCAGCTTCTTCTTGGCTTCTTCTGCAGCTCGTCGCTTAGCTTCCTCTTCTGCTTTCCGTTTTTCCTCCTCCGCCTTTCTCAGAAGTTCAGCTTTTTCGGCTTCCAACCTCGCTTGCGCTTCCAGTTTTGCCTTGTCCACTTCTGCACCTATTCTCTGCTTCGCAAGATCCTTCATAGCTCCCATTCCGTCAAAAACAACAGCTGCATCCGGACCAAGCTGTTTTTCTACCTCAGCACGAAGGATGGACTTGACATCGATTTTTGCAAGGCTTATCTTTGGCTTTGCTGTCGTTCCTGTTATGGTAAAAGGAAGAATCACGTTTCCTGCTTCGTCAGCCATCGCTTTTGTAAGGAAGTTGTTGTTGAATTTCTTGTCACCAATCAGTCTTGCCGAATAGTCGATAACCGTATTGAAACCAGTATAACCGCTTCCTTCTCCACCCATATCCTTTCCTTTCATGGCAATGTTTGAAGAAATCACTTTCTGGTCCTTGACGCGGAGCATCGTAGCTATCTCGTCAAATTCTAAACTGTCTTGGAGAAAACCGATATCCATGGCTTTGGAAATGAATCCCATATCGAGCTTATCGAGTTTGGATGCAAGATTTGCCATTTTTTCCACAGTATTAGCGGCTCCACCGATTTTGCCTGCTAGCTGCTCATTATTCTTTGCGTCTGCAGCGGCTTTTTTTGCTTTTTCCACATTTGCAATGATCTCTCCTTGGTATTTCTTTGCCTCTGCTGTAAGATCCTTCCCTTGTGAAACCAATTCCTTATACATCTGGACTCCTTCAAGTTTTCCGTTTGCCAGCTTCAACAGAAGGACACCATCCGGATTGAGTAGCTTTTTAGCATCAAAAAGCGTAAAAAAACCTGAAATATCAGCATCCAGATTGATGGCTTTATCTGTAGCTTGTCCATCTTTGAATTCTGAAACAGAGATCCCAAATCCCGTGTTTATGTTCATGGGCGTGTTGTTCTTCAGGTCAATGTCTGAAAGAAGGAAACGCACATGATGAAGAGAATAGACTTCTTTGAACTTATCCAACGCAGTGTCAATGATTTCAATTTTCGCATTTTTAAGTCCAAGTTCCCTTACAGCAATATCGATAGGGATGGAAGAAGAACTCACTTCGGGAATAACGCTTGCTGGCGGAGGAGTAGGCTCGGTTTTCTTGACCTTGGTTTTTGGTGCTGAAGTTTTTGGGGCAGGAGCTTTTGGAGCATCAGCAACAGGTGCTGGAGCGGGCATGAGGTCAGAAACATTCAGAACAACCTCGCCTTTTTCATTCTTATATCTTTTCAGATAAATGGCTGGTGAATCCAGAACCAGACCTTCCAATACAAACCGTTTATGGAAAAGTTCTAAAAGGTCATACTTGAGATAAAAAGCCTTACATTCAACAAACGATTCAGAACTATAGGGACTGTCATATCTGTTTTTGATATTGACATTCTTGATATAGATCCCTTTGATAATATTGAATCCCGACTTTTCAATTGTCACTTGGCGGGAAAGCTGTTTTGTAAGGACCTCCTCCGCTTTCTTACGTACAAATTCATTTGGGAAAAAAACCAGAACAAGTACCAATCCAAGAATAACGACACCGACAAGACTAAATATGATCTTGAACAAGAGGGATACCAGTTTTTTCATCAAAAAACCTCCTTTCATTGATTGTAAAAAAGAAAGATAACGGGCTTAATCGACATAGTCAAATATGGATAAATAGATGGATATTTTAAAGTTTGACTTTTTAAGGTGTGTGAGTATATTTACCAGATAATTTTTCATCTGTTTGGGGATATAGCTCAGCTGGGAGAGCGCTAGGATGGCATTCTAGAGGTCGGGGGTTCGATCCCCCCTATCTCCACAATCAACGGTCACATAAAGATACGGACTTCTTCTCGTAGCGCATGTGACCGTTTCATTTCTTCTTGGCAAATGCCAGGCTCATCCTTTCTTCCAGGTCTTTCTTCCATGTACTGTTGGAACAGGAATTGCGCAATGACATTTTGTAATATTCCATGGCAGTTTTCCTGCTATTCCTATTCTCATAAATACGGCCAAGGTAATAATACGCTTCGCCCTCGCCTATCTTGATCCTGACGAATGATTTCATTAAATTCAAGGCTTCCTCGTCATTCCCGGCAAGAAAACTCGCTTTCGCCTTGTTGAAATAGGTCTCCGCATTTTTTTGGTTTATCTCTATGGCCTTCGTGTAGTATTCAACACACTTATCATAATCATAACCCTTTCCATAGCGTTCACCTTTGTCATTGAATTCATAGGTATAGGCTATTTTTGAACAAAAATCCGCATTATCCTTGTTTTTTGTAAAAGCTTCACGAAAAGTTGCCCGTGCTCTCACGATATCCTTTTTTTTCAACATCAGCTCACCCATATAATCATATATGATATAATATTCAGGGTTTTTTTCCAGTGCTTTATTAAAGTAATACTCCGATTTTTCAAAATAATTCTTTCTATAAAAAGCCAAACCTATGTCGAGCAATTCTTTGGCATTGAGCAGGCTTTCATCCACGGAAGAAATTTTCTTTTCAGTTGTTGATGTATGATTCCTTAAAATTTTTGTGAGAATATTTTTCTTTTCATTGTTTTCAGCATAAAGTGATATTCCAAAACTTAGGAGAAGCAAAAAGACAATTATCGCAG
Organism: Brevinema andersonii; assembly: GCA_020722765.1. Lineage (GTDB taxonomy): Bacteria > Spirochaetota > DYKD01 > DYKD01 > DYKD01 > DYKD01. Next base: position 2,766 of record DYKD01000039.1, read on the forward strand.
AAAAAACGTTTTTTACCATAACCAATCCTCTCAAAAGAACAAAACCTTTTTAGAAAAAATCATCATTTTTTTTCCCAATGTCAAATTTCATATAAAAAAAAACCGATTGTGTTGACTTTTAAGGGGAGGGTGCTATATTAGAACCAGAAAGTAGGAAGAGTAAAAAAGGCAGGGATGGTGAGGTGTATGAAACTGTTTTTTAACGGTGAACCCGTTGATGTCCCAAAGGAAATCTCTGTAGCTGATTTGTTGTCACATTTCAAACTTAAAAAAGAAGCTGTCGTTACTGAGTTAAATGGCAGTATACTTGATAAATCCCTTATAGACTCTACCTTTCTTTCTGAAAATGACAAGGTTGAATGCATCCTTTTCATGGCAGGAGGGTGACATGACGAAAACAGAAAAAATTCTTAAATTCTCCAAAGCCGATATCTATCCTGTTATAACAGAAAAATTCTGTTTAGGGAGAAGCTCTCTGGATATCCTAAAAGCTGTTCTTGATGCAGGCGTTTCAGTTGTCCAACTCAGGGAAAAAGATAAAGACAGCCTGGAAATCTTCAGAATCGCAGAAAAATTCAGAAAACTCACTTCTGATGCAGGTTCTCTTCTCATCATAAATGACAGGATTGACATTGCCTTAGGCGTTCATGCTGATGGAGTCCATCTGGGCCAATCTGATTTTCCCTACCAGAAAGCATCAGAAATGTGGCCTGACCTGCTCATTGGCGTTTCCACCCATAACCCGGAAGAGATACAACATGCCATTACAGGTGGCGCGAACATCATCAACATAGGTCCTGTCTTCCAGACAAACACCAAAGAAAAACTTTCATCCTATGTAGGACTTGAACTTTTAAAAGAATGGATTCCACGGGCAACAGTGCCCTTCAGTGTGATGGGAGGAATCAAAGAGCAAAACATCAGCCAAGTGAAAAAGGCTGGTGCTACCACGTTTGCCATGGTCACAGAAATTACCGAAGCCGCTGATATTGGTCAAAAAATCAAAAGGCTACGGAGTGCGCTAAATGGTTAAAAAGAAACCTCTCAAAAAGAAAAACACTCCTGCTTCTGTCGCAAAAAAATTCATTGTAAAAAAAAGAGTCAGAATCATATCTGAACCAGTACAGGAACAGCCAATCGCTACCCGGCAATATATGGAAGAGCCACAGGATTTTGTTCAGCCTCCCATGGAACTTCCTGATGATGAGGATGAGGATGAACTTCCAAACATCTTGCCAGAGTTGCAACCCCAGAGATTCTATTATACTGTTGAACAGACAGATGATGGTCAGCGTCTTGATGTCTTCCTTCAGAACAAACCCCTTGAACTTTCACGAACCAGAATCCAGGATCTCATTGAATCTTTTTTAGTCAAAGTCAATGACAAAGTATTCAAAGCGAGCTATCATGTCCAGACAGACGACAGGATAGAGGTCGTCATTCCTGCCCCTGAACCCATCAATATTGAACCTGAAGAATATCCTCTCAAGATCCTTTATGAGGATGAAGATATCATAGTCATAAACAAGGATGCGGGAGTGACTGTGCATCCTGTTGTCGGCCAGTATAAACATACGCTTGTCAATTATGTTTTAGCTCATTGCAAGGACTTGTCCGGTATAGGTGGCAAATTACGGCCAGGAGTGGTCCATCGGCTCGACAAGGACACAGCAGGTATCATGGTCATGGCCAAAAACGATCAAGCGCATTGGGGGCTTTCAGAACAGTTCAAAAACAGGACTGTTGAGAAGATGTACTACGCAGTTGTAAAAGGAGTCATTCCTTATGAGGATGGTTTCATAAGGCGGTCCATCATCCGTGACCCGCGCAACAGGAAACGCATGGCTGCAGTAGATGATTATCAGATCGGGAAACCATCAGAAACCCTTTATTGGGTTCTTGAAAGGTTTGATGTAGCGACTTTTGTGCGTGTAAAAATATTGACAGGCAGAACACATCAGATCAGGGTGCATTTCCTTTCAATCAAACATCCGCTTTTTGGAGATACTATTTATTTGAACAGTTTCAAAGCATTGGACAGGTATGGACTGGCGTTATGCTCAAAAGAACTCAGGTTCAGCCATCCACGGACAGGTCAGGACATGTATTTCCAGGTTGATTTTCCAGAACACTTCAACCAGCTTCTGGAAGAACTGCGAAAAAATCACAGTGGAAAGACAAGATTTTACGATACGCTTCAGCCTGACGAGTAAAAGCAATGGATTTGGACTGATTGGTGGAATCAAACTTGCACCCATGTTCTGGTTAGAACAGGGCTTTGATGCCAGTACCGTTTGGTCTTCTGAAAGCAAAAAGTACTCTTATACATCAGGTTTTTCAACAGGGAAAACAAAAGCTGTTTTTTATTTGTTGTACAAAGGTCTTGCCTTATATTTTGTATGAAGTAGCTTGTGCGCTTTCTCGCCATTCGGTTTGCCAAGCCATGAACCATATAATTTCTGTATATACGGATTTTCATGTGAACAACGCTGTTTTTGTTGCCTGTCATCCTGGTAAATTCCGTTTGTACGTTTTGCCCTCACCTCGTTATTGACCCAGTATGGCTGACCTCCCCCTGAAATACATCCTCCTGGACATGCCATCACCTCTAAAAAATCATAAGGAGTCTTTTCCCCTGCTGCCTTGCATTCCCTGATCTCATCCATTAATAGCTTGACATTCGCAATACCATGAGCAACAGCTACATTCACTTTGATGCCTTCAATATCAATGACAGCTTTTTTTATGCCTTCCAATCCTCGCACAGATTCAATTTCAATCTTATCCAGACTTTTTCCTGTTATAAAATAATAAGCAGTGCGGAGGGCCGCTTCCATGACTCCGCCTGTAGCTCCAAAAATCACTCCTGCACCCGTATAATCTCCCAGAATATTATCCGCATCCTCGTCAGGAAGGGAAAGAAAATCAATTCCGGATGCTTTTGTCATTCGTACCAGTTCCCTTGTCGTAATAACCACATCAATATCCCGCACTCCGCTTGCGAACATCTCTTCTGTCCTTGTAATCTCATATTTCTTTGACGTACAGGGCATGATGGAGGTCATAAAAATATCTTCTGCTTTCAAACCGGATGTTTCAGCATAGAATGTCTTTGACAGGACTCCCATCATCTCATGCGGTGATTTTGCTGTGGAAAAATGTCCTATAAGATCAGGATAATATTTTTCAAGATAATCCACCCATGAAGGACAGCAGGAAGTGATCAGAGGAAGCTTCCCTGGATCTTTTGTAAACCGATGGACGAATTCCGTAGCTTCTTCCATTATCGTAAGGTCTGCTGCAAAATTTGTATCAAAAACCGCTTTGAACCCGAGACGTCTTAAGAGGGCGTAAAGCTTCCCTGTCGTGATTGTTCCTGGAGGAAGACCGAAAGCTTCACCAAATGCCACACGTATGGCTGGAGCTATCTGTACAACAGGATATTTCTTCTCATTACGCAACCCTTGCCATACGGAAACAGTCTCGTCTTTTTCTACAATAGCTCCTACAGGACAGTGCGCTGAACATTGACCACACTTGATGCAAGGACTTTCCGATAGCTTTATATCACCTGCAGGTGCGATCCGCATCTCGTACCCACGGCCTATGAATTCCAAAGCCCAGACATTCTGGATGATCTGGCAGACTTCAGCACAGCGGCCACAGCCCACACATTTGTTCGGATCCACTATCAGGGAGCATGTCGAATCATCAATAGGATAATCATGTTTCAGCTTGGAAAAAGACTCTTCCCTAATTCCAAAATCAGCAGCCAATTTCTGAAGTTCGCATTCCTGGTTTCTTTGGCATGTCAAACACGAATTTGGATGGTTGGAAAGGATAAGTTCCAGGACTGTCTTTCTTACCTCGTACAGCTCTGCATCATGTGTCGTTATTTCCATCCCCTCTTCGACTGGTGTCGCACAAGCACGTATCATCTTGTTTAGGCCTTTTACCTTTACGACACACAGGCCGCAGGAGGCTCCTGGTGGCAAATCAGGATGGGCGCAGAGTGTAGGGATTTTTACCTGCATATGTTTTGCAGCTTCAAGGATGGAAAGCCCCTCTTTGACCTGATAAGCAATATTATTGATTTTCAGATTGATAACACTCATGTGATAACTCCTTAAAGCCGTTTGACTGCCCCAAATTTGCAGACATTGAAACATTCACCGCACTTGATGCACTTTTTCTGGTCAATAACATACGGTTTTTTCTTCTCTCCAGAAATACAGTGTACAGGACATCGCATCGCACACAAGCCGCATCCAACGCACTTGGATGGATCAATCTGATACGTCACAAGATCATGACACTTTCCTGTTCTGCATTTTTTTAAAACCACATGATCCTCATATTCATGATAGAAATATTTCAAGGTTGATAAGACAGGATTCGGCGTTGTCTGCCCCAGACCACACAAAGACGCTTTCTGCATGGCCCCCCCTATACGTTTAAGCCTTGTTATGTCCTGTATCTCTCCTAACCCCTTGGTAATCCTATCAAGGATATCATACATCTGTTTTCCACCAATACGGCAAGGCGCACATTTTCCACAGGATTCATCCACTGAAAACTGAAGATAAAATTTAGATACATCGATCATACAATCATCTTCATCCATGACGATCATTCCGCCAGAACCCATGATTGAACCAAGCTTCTGGAGATGTTCATAGTCAACGGGAGTGTCTAGGAATTCCTCTGGAATGACTCCACCAGAAGGTCCTCCTGTCTGTATGGCTTTGAATTTTTTCCCGTTTTTTATCCCGCCACCAATCTCAAAGACAATCTCACGCAACGTCATTCCCATGGGCACTTCAACAAGACCGGATTTTCTCACTTTTCCTGTAACTGCAAATACTTTTGTTCCTTTCGAAGTTTCTGTTCCAATAGAAGCGAACCAGGCACCACCGCGATCTATAATGACAGGAATATTAGCTAATGTCTCGACATTGTTGATCACTGTCGGTTTATCCCACAATCCTTTGATTGATGGATAAGGAGGTCTCGGTTTTGGCATTCCTCTCTTTCCTTCTATTGATGCTATAAGAGCTGTCTCTTCTCCACAGACGAAGGCACCTGCTCCCCAACGTAGTTCAATGTCAAAAGAGAACTCTGTACCAAGTATGTTTTTTCCTATCAAACCTCTTGCTTTGGCCTGTTCAATAGCAATTTCAAGACGTTTGATGGCCAAGGGATATTCAGCCCTGATGTAGATAAACCCCTGGCTCGCACCAATAGCGAATCCAGCTATCGTCATCCCCTCCAAAACCGAATGAGGATCTCCTTCCAAGGTTGACCTGTCCATGTAAGCGCCAGGATCACCTTCGTCAGCATTACAGATGACATATTTCACATCCGACTGAATGTTTCTGGAAAAAATCCATTTTTTCCATGTGGGAAAACCAGCCCCACCACGTCCACGCAGTCCTGATATCTTCATCTCATTGATGACATCTTCAGAAGTCATCCGGTCTCTCAGGATTTTTACTAATCCTGCGTAACCACGTCTGGAAATATAATCATCAATTTTTTCAGGATCTATGTATCCCATATTTCTAAGTACGATACGGAACTGTTTGTAAGAAGGATTGATATCTGGCAAGCGGATATAGGAACTGGATTTCCTGACAAGAAGGTCAGAAACAACATTCCCCTTGACAAAATGCTCATCAATAATCCGGACAATATTGGCAGGCGTTATGTTTCCATAAACAACATCATCTGGAAGGATCCTGACCATAGGCAGATCATCATAGAACCCGACGCTGTGGCTCCTTACAAGCTGGACATCCTTTTCAAGCCCTTTTTCTGCAAGGCATCTGTTCAGCTCAAAATAAAGATCTGGCTCTTTCTGTTTTGTAGGTTCGTAAAGATAGACATAACGCATCATCATACGGCTCCTTTCTTTGCGATCAGAAAAAAATCTTCTGATGGAAAAGCCATGGCAATCTCATTAAGTACGCTCCCTTGAGCGATATGTTTGTTAAGTATCTTTTCAGCGATGGCTTCTGTGACATTCCCGTACATGACATCAGGCTTCCCCGCCGTCCTTATTATGACATTCGGCTCATCTGAACAAAGACCCAAACAGCCGGTTTTCTTAAGGACCACATGACCAAGTTCCCTCCGTTTGATTTCCTTTTCGAAATAATCAAACAGGAGCTGCCCGCCTGCTGCAATACCACATGTCCCTAGACTGATCACAATCTGAATAGCCCCTTCAGAATCCACAGGACGAACTTTCTTGAAATCATCGAATGTCATTTTTTTACTCCTTGTTCTCTTGAGACCTGAATTCAGCAATGATAGCAGGAATATCTTTTTTTGTAAGCTTGCCGAATGTCTTCTCATTCACTACCATCACTGGAGCAAGCCCACAACAACCGACACAACGCACCGCTTCGATTGAAAACAGACCGTCCTCGGTAGTGCTGTTCACACTGATACCAAGGATATTTTCCAGCTCCGTAAGTATGTCATTTCCTCCGTTCAGATAACAGGCCGTACCCATACAGACAGAGATACGGTTCTTCCCTGGTTTTTTCAACTTGAAAAGATGATAAAATGTAATGATGCCATAGATCTTGGCCAAAGGAATGGACAGCATCTGGGCGATTTCCATGGCTACCTTCCTGGGGACATAACCATAGATTTCCTGGACCTTATGAAGGATCATGATGACATTGCCTTTTCGGTTTTTCCACAGCTCGATAAAAGACAAAAGATTTTCAGGAAGAATGGTTTTCTCATCCATTTGAAGCACCTCGCACAGAATGATTTGTGAAAAAAAGAACAAGCTTTTCCTATAATTTAGGACATGGTTTTTACTATGTCAAGTTTATAGAAAACCAAATCTGACAAATTTATAAAAGCCCTTATTGTTCAGCATAAGCCAAACACTTGACAGCCTTCCATGATTTGACAAAGCCTTTCATTATAGCTATATTTTCACCCTGATATTATCAATATTGCAAGGAGCATTTTCAATGGCTATCGAACAGACCCTGATTCTTATCAAACCAGATGGACTTGTCAAATCCCTCACAGGAAACATCTTATCGCGCCTTTCTGAAGCGAAGCTTGTCATCATCGGTGCAAAGATGGTTCAACCCACACTTGAACTCACACAAAAACATTATTCCCACCTCAAAGACAAGCCTTTCTTTCCAGACTTGGCGGATTACTTCATGGGAAAACTTCATTCCTGCCCACGCATACTGGCTCTTGTTTATCAAGGAGAAGCGGCCATTTTGAAAATACGTGATATTGTGGGAGCCACAAACCCGGAAGAGGCCAATCCTGTGACCATCCGTGGCGCTTATGGCCGTATCACGACAAAAGGTGTATTTGAAAATGTCGTCCATGCCTCTTCCAGCATTGATGATTCAGAAAAAGAGATCAAACTCTGGTTTACTCCTGATGAAATTGTTGCAGACATATACCCTGTCACAGAAGTGATACGAAAGGACTGCTCCCACAAGATTTGGAAATAACCAGTTTCCAAGGAAACCGAATGCTGTTAGCAATAGATGTTGGCAACACAAATGTCGTTGTTGGCCTTTTTAAGAAGGACTGGCTCTTAGGCAAATTCCGCATGGCCACAGATTCCAAACGGACAGCAGACGAGTATTCCTTTTACCTGAAGGATTTTTTGGAACGATACCAGACAACATCCAAAGATATTTCACATGCCATTATTTCCAGCGTCGTTCCAGAGTTGGATTTCGCCCTCTCATCCATGATCAAGACAGATTTTGGAATCAGGCCTTTTTTCGTATCCAGTGAAATCAAACTGAACATAAAAATCGAATATGACAACCCTTCTGAGGTCGGTGCTGACAGGATCGTCAATGCCGCTGGTGCCTATCAGAAATATAAAAGCCCTCTTATTGTGCTCGATTTTGGAACAGCTACAACAGCGGAATACATCACAAAAGATGGTGTTTACAGGGGGGGGCTGATCATCCCGGGCTTTAACCTGATGAAAACATCCCTTCACCTCCGCACTTCAAAATTACCTGACGTTCCTATCCGCAAACCCCATTCGGTCATCGGCACGAACACGATTTCAAGCATACAGAGCGGTCTATATTATATGAACCTAGGTGGACTTGATTATATGATCCGCAAAATCAAGGAAGCGTTTTCCCCGGATGCCAAAGTCATTGCTACTGGAGGATTGGCGAACCTCATGGCAGAAGACCTGAAAATTCTCGACCATGTTGAACCTGACCTGACACTTTATGGCCTGCATTTCCTTCATGGCTTGAACCATGCTGAATAGGAAACGGCCTGAACTCAAGCTTTCCTTAGCCCGCAAGTTTGCATTATTCATCGGGGGGCAGGCTTTACTTTTTGCTATCGCTATCTTCCTTGTCGCATTCCTTTCCGAACGCAATTTTATTAGATTGACCACCATAAAAAGATATTCAGCTGTAGTTAACAGTTTTGCTCTTGCCATGGAAAGCCAGATCGCACAAAAAAATGAACTCGGCTATGATGATGTCACATCCCTGTTCGGAAAAGAGGAAAATGTTGTTGCTGCGTATGTTACGGATACAAAAGGAGTCTACCTTTCCCATAGTGGTGTGGGGCTTGTCGGTACAAAGCATCCACTCTATGAAATCGACACGTCTGTCAAGTTAAGTGAAAAATATTACATGGCCTATAACTTGAAAAGGCAGCTCGTCTATATATTCACCCAAGGCATTGGTGATTCTCATATAGCCACAATCGAAGTGCCTTATTCTGTAGTTCAAAAACAGGTCATCATCTTCCTTCTCAGATTCTCAGTGGTTTTTCTGGTGGTTTTTCTTCTTTCCATTTTAGCTATTTATATGATTGTCAGACACCTTGTCAGACCCATCAAAGAACTCACACATGGAGCTGAAATCATCGGATCAGGAAATTTCAACCATAAGATCAAGGTCTTATCCAAGGATGAAATAGGAATCCTGACAGACCAGTTCAATAGGATGACAGGAAGAATCAGGAAAGCCCAGGAAATGAAAATTGCGCAGGAACGCCTGAAAAACGAACTTGAGATCGCATCGGAAATCCAGCAAAAACTCATTCCTGACAAGCCTCTTGGTTTCTCTGAATATGAGATCATCCATTATTACTCCCCAGCCAAGGAAATCGGCGGTGACTATTTCGATTTCTTTCCTTTACAGGGAAAACGGCTGGGGTTTGTCATGGCTGATGTTTCTGGAAAAGGTGTTCCTGCAGCGCTCGTCATGAGCATGCTGAAAACCATTTTTACGACACTGACAAACGTGCTCTTTTCAGCAAAAGAAATCCTGGTCATTGCAAATTCCCAGCTCAGGCGAAGCGTTAAATCCGGAGTATTTGCAGCTGTCACATTCGGCATATTGGACAGGGAAAAACATCTCATAGAATATGCCATGGCTGGTTCTGAGAAAATCATCCATTTCAATAGAAAAACAGGCAACATCAAATTATTAAAGACCAACGGTTTTCCTCTGGGTATTGAAAATGAGGCAAACTTCAGTTCAACCTTGGTTCCCAACACAATCACGCTGGAAAAGGGAGATGGACTTTTCCTCTATACTGATGGTCTTACTGACGTTAAGAATAGAAACGATTCCTATTTTGGTTTGGAGGGGATTTCTGACTTTATCAGCAGGTTTGATTTTGCCAACTCTAAGGATTTTGCCAAAAAACTGGTTGCAGAAACCATAAAATTCCGAGGTTCCCCGAAACAGGAAGACGACCTCTCTTTTATACTGGTTTTAAGAAAATAACCGTTTTTTTGTGTAAACGTAAGATTTTAATGTATATTATAAACAAACAATAGACTGGGGCAGACCCAAACATCAAGGAACTGCTATGAAAGTGCCATTAGGTATTTTTCTCGGAAATACGGAACTTGCTGAGGGAATCAGGCTGGTTGCACCATTGGAAATCAAGCCACATGTGCGCTATCCTGCAGGGACTGTCCTTTTTACAAAAGAAGCTCCTACTGATACGCAGCAACCACTTGAAAAAATCACCCAGGTCTTGGATAAGCTTAAAGAACGTTGCGTAAAAGCCAAAAATTCAAAGGTTTTTATGGATGCCATGGAACCCATGGAAAAGGAAATCACCCCGTACTTCAATGCAGACCATGAACTTGTCGAACAGAACGTTGTCTTCATCAACGTTGCCTACACGGACGACATGGCTTGGCCTGATGGCAAGATATGGAAAATCCTTTCCACCCTTTATCCTCACTACTATCCTGAACCAGACGGAAAAGCCAAGTATTCAGAAATAGTCAAAATGCTGGAAACAAAACAAGTCCAGTTTCTTAATGATATTTCCCTTCCTTACAATGACTCTTTTCTTGTGGAATACAGGACTATTCTTGACAGGGCAAAATACATAGGCTTACGGGAAAAAATGGACAAGCTTGGCAAATCAATGAAAAAAACAGACGTGTTCGATGTCACTTCTGATGGCTCGTTCATCTGTTCCAAAGACCTTTATTCCTATACAAAAAAACTGTTAGTGCAGGCAAAAAGCAAGATCACAGATGAAATATGGGACCTTCCAGAAATCCAGGAAATGATCCATGGAGACCCCTTACTACAATACCGGTTGCCAGACAGCAGGCAAGGGATATACATTGCCCACAATGACGTTCTTGTTTCAGGTCGGATCAAGGATTTCATAAAAGCAAATTATATGAAATTTTTAGGGGAAACGACCATATCTTCTGAAACTGAAAGATCCATCAAAAGCTTGAAGCCAAAGTTCCTTTTTCTTGGACCTACAGGGCAAGGAAGTGAAATCGACATGAGCCTTGTTGAAAACTGTGTCAAGAATGGAGGGGGAGCCAGTTTTGGCTCATCTGATATGACAGTCTTTGCGTTCCTGAATGAAAAAACCGCTTCAGTGGAAAACAATCTCAGGGCAGCAGGAGTGACATTCATCTTTACAAAAGATGACGTACTCAACAATTTCAAATCTTTCAGCCAAAGGATCCTTGGAACAATGGATCTTTATAAGCAAGGAATCTAGTCAACCCCTTGTTCATCAACAGGCTGTTTATCACGCTCTCAATACATGTCCAACATTTTTACAAACATATCCATCACCGATTTCCCGGCTCATGGGAGACAAACAGTTAAGACACCATGCTTGAACAAAAGATCGGGCTTTTTTTAAGACAGACCGCTGATACTGAACAGGTTTTCCTTGCAACGATTGCCCCCGTGCTAATCTCCTTGGCACGAAAGGCTTTATCAGGCTTTGAAACTCCGATGCGGTCAATCCGGTTGGATGATCAGAATATTCATGGTCTGATCTTTTTTCCTAACGCCTGCCTGCGGTCTTCCATTTCCTTGCTGAATTTCAGTTTCTGCAGATACGTAATATATTCCAATGCTTTCTTATCATTCGTATTGAGTATCATATAGCAGGAAACAAGCCTTTTAAGACATGTCGATTGCAAAGGAATGACCTTCAAAGCCCTTTCATAATATGTAATAGCTTGCCTGTAATATCCCAATGAAAAATAGATATTTCCAAGGTTGTAACTGATCTGAAACTGTCCTGGTTCCAAAACGACGTCCTGTAATTTTTCTACCATCGCATAAAGATCAAGACTTGAGACATAAGGAATAGGAGCTTTGGAATTGATAAACACATCCAAAGAAAAATTAAAAAGTCCATACCTGTTGTAAATCTGGGATATCTGATACAATGTCCTGACGTCATTCGGATTGTTGGCTCTGGCATTACGGAAACAGAGAAGAGCAAGATTGTCCCAGTTGTTCCTGTAGAATTCCACTCCTTTCTTATAAAACCAAAGGGAAAGGCCAATCTTGTTACTCCTATTGCGGTCCCTTGCTGTGATACTTGCAATCTGACGCTTTATCGTGTAAAGCTCATTTTCCAAGGCTATGATGCGCGTAAGATTCATGACCCAGATATTATTCTCCCACGCCAGTTCAAAAGGTCTTGTGGCTGCCAAAGCCTTTTTTTTCACAAGATCCTTCTGGTAAAAACCAGGATAGTTATAACTATCCCACACGAAATCACTTTCAGTCATGGTATAGATATCAGGAATGAGTATACGCTTGTCCAGATCCTTTGAAAGGTTGAAAGGAGCTTCATTCACTATGACCATCTCCTTTTTCTTGTCTCCATCAAGATCCAGGAATATCTGTTCAAAATTCGTATTACCTACAGTGGAATAAAGGCTCGCTTTGTAGGACTCGGCCCTGTCAGTAAGAAAAAGAAGCACATCAACATATTTCAGGACCGTGTTCGCATTGAAAAGCAAGACAAGATCCGCAAATCCATCAGCGTTCAGATCCAGTCTTTGCACTTCTTTCAAAGAAGAAGGATCAATGGAAGGGAACTTGAAAATCCACCTGTCATTTACAATGAACTGCCCAGCCCTGTGCCGTACGGAAAGTGTATCAAAAACTCCACCAGAATGGCTAAAAAGAAGTCTTGGTTCAAGTTTGACAACCGGCTTTCTCGCTTTTTGTATCTTGAAACAGATGATTTCGCCGTCAAATGAATAAAGAAAAATTTCCTGACCATGTCTGAATGCCTTGTAAGATTTCGTGCTGTTGAGCCCCTCAAATTCCAAGGCATACCTCGAATCACTCATCCGCGAATACAGGTTATTGGAATGGATTGTCAGTTCAAACTGCCTGTCAGCTAATAAGGGAATATCCGTATCTTCAGCCTGCTTGCTGTTTTCAATGATCCGAAGTATGACTCCCTTTTCTGTACTGATCTGATAATGGACCTTGTCCCAAGTTTTTGCATTGAGGATGTTGGAACGGATAGACAGCGAATAGAGGTGCGGTATATAATGGGCAAACCACGCTTTGTAATCATTCAAATTGATTCCATAAAGGATATGATCATCAGTGCCAAAAAAAAGTTTTCGGTTCTCATCAAATGCCGAGATGATGGCTGTTGATCCTGGTAACTGATAATGCTGGAAAGAAGAGTCAATCGGATTTACAGATGTCAACCTGTTGGACGAGTTGATGACAAGGATCCTGTTTGAAACAGAGACTGGCGATATGATGACAGTCCCCAGATTGGACATCATTGTCCGGATTTTTCCGCCTGTAGAATATCTGTAAAGCGAACCTGAGAGGGAGACTATATGAAGCTGCCTGTCATTCACAATAAAAGGTTTTTCAGGAAGGCCGTTCAGTTTGATCCTACGTTGAAAGACAAGATGCTCTTCCCCTGCCTGGAGACATCCAACAACAGATAAAACCAATATGATTATCAATTTTTTTTTATTACTCATCAGTCCTGTCCGGCTTTTCCTTGTCATTAAAACAGGATAATCTATCAAAGATAAGATGAAAAATCAATCTTCTTTCTTCCAAAAAACGTTTTCTGCCAACTGGGCAATATTCCTGCACCCTGCAAGTGTTGTTGTTACACCGGCCTGTTTCGTCACCCATTGTAACGCAAACTGGGCAAGCGAGAGTCCTTCTTTCCTGGCTTCCTTTTCAGTTCTTTCCAAAAAAAGTCGGGTTTCCTCTTTCTTTTCATCATTTAAGAAAACACTTTTCCTACGTAAAAGACCATCCGGTCTTTTTCCAGAAAAATGGTATTTACCAGTGAGGATGCCGTTTTCCAATGGTGAATATGCCAAAAAGCAGGTGTCTGTCCGCAAACAGAATGGAAGGATGGAGGACTCCACATCCTTGCACAGAAGGTTATATTTCATCTGGAGGAAATGAAGAGGAGAATGCTTTTTAAAAAGAAGGACCTGTTCCAACGAAAAATTGCTCAAACCGACAGTCCTTATTTTTTTGGAATCGAGAAGGGCATTCATCGTTTCAGCGATCTTTTCAATGGAAACAGAAGGATCAGGATAATGGATCTGATAAATGTCAATCACATCTGTTTGTAACCTTTTCCTGCTTTCATCCAGTTCCTTGAGGATGGTCCCTTTTTTGAGATCATGAAAAACATTTTTCCCATCAGCGGAAAGGCCACATTTCGTCGCAACAACAAACTTATCGCGCAATCCTGTTTTTTTGAAGAAATCGCCAATGATGCTTTCAGATTTTCCCCTACCGTAGATGGGGGCAGTATCAATCAATGTGATACCATATTCAAGAAGATGTTCGAGGACTTCCTGTGAATCCTGGGTTTTCTGTTTACCCCACCAGATTTCGTCACTTCCGAAACTCCAGGCTCCCAACCCTAAGACAGGAAGCTCCAGACCGAAACAGGACCTATACTTCATTGGATCACTTCAAAAGCATCAATAAACAACAGCAGAAAAGTATCCTACAACGCGTTTTTGGTCACCTGAAGTTTTTCCGGAATTGGAATGATCAAGGATTTCAACATTGGTTTTTTTCAAAGTTTTTGCCAACAGCAGGAAAGCGATAAGAGGTCCTGAACCACAAGCTTCCAGCTGGTTCGAATTGAACCCTTCAATGAGCTCCTTCAGTTTGAAATCCTTGAAATATCCAATAAACTGGTTATCCATCCTGTCTGCAGCTTCAGCAGAATGATAGTGCGAAAGGTCGGTACTGACCAGGAACAGGATTCTTTTTTTGCTGAATTCATGCAGGATTTCCAGAAGGTTTGTTGCAAGCTGTTCGAGATTCTTGAGATTATAATCGCCAATCAAAATAGGAACGATCTTCGTGTCTTTTTTTACTGTCTGGAGAAAAGGAATCTGGACTTCAAGTGAGTGTTCTGGAAAATGTGGCTCCAAGGAATCAGACATCCTCATTTTTTTTAAAAGTGAAGCTGCAACCTTTTCATCTATCTTCATGCTTCCAAGAGGAGTCTTAAAAGAACCTTTTGGATAGACGCTGTTCCCTTCCACATACGCATGGTGTGAGGGACCAAGAAGTATGACAGTATCGCAGTCGACCTCTTTCAGAACCTTATAGGCATGCGCGGCAGTGAGTCCGGAGTAGACATATCCTGCGTGCGGAACAACAAAACCCAAAGGGGTCTTGGCTTTTTCCATCACATCCTTGTCAACAACAGAAGCTGTAAGGAACTGGTGGATCTCTTTTACAAGGGCTTTTGCATCGGCAGTATAAAAAGAGCCACTGAATGCTGAAGGCCTGTCCATAATCAACTCCCTAAATAGTTATCTATGATTTTTTGTATGCTCTTGGAAGGAGGAAGAAGAAACCTATACAGATCAAGGCTATCCCTGTTGAAATAGGAAAGGATCATGTTGGCCTTTTCCTTTGCCATGTCAGAGGGCAACCCTTTCAGATACTGTGTTTCTATGCTTGCGATCTCGAAAGAGATGTTGTCTTCTATCAATTTTGCCTGTTCAGCGTAATCATTGGAGTTCGGCTTGTACTCCTTGGTGTTGACTGCAAAAAACTGGTCTGTCATCTCCCGAACCATGTCAAAAGGATAGATCATGTCTCCTGCTTTGCTGATAAGGTAAAGGATCTGGTCGACTTCCATCTCCCTTCTTATCTTGTTATAGACAAATTCCTTGAGGACAAAATGGAACTTGGGCAGGATGTACCTTTTTTGGCGTATATCGTCAAATTCCTTCTTGATGCTTTTTCTGATGGCATTCACATACTGTTCTTCTGAAGAGAGAGTGTCTGTAGAAGACTTGTTACCGCAGAAGACTGCGATATCATCGAAATTGATCTTTTCACTCTCTTTCTCACGTCGCATGATGACCCGCTCAAGTTTCCTTTGCGGTGTGAGGGAAGCGGCCTTCTGCTGTTCCAAAGTGTCGATATTCTTCTTTATCTTTTCCCGTTCTTTCTTTTCCAGATATTCATTGATCTGTTCATACGTGAGGTGCTTCAAACCATAATTGATGTCAGGCTGGAAATCAAAAGATATGAGAGCCTTAAGACAGTCCATGAACAGGACATGCGTCCTGAGGGTCTCCTGCAACGTCCGCAGGGAACTCACAGCGCTGGTCAACCTGTAAAAATCGATCTGATCCTTGAGGTTGCCAGGCTTCAGCTTCTTCGTATCCAACAGTTTTATGACTTCCATGAGATTGATCTTCAACTTGTCATAAATCCTGGCAAACTTGTTGACTACAGTCTTGACACGGATGAAGGCGTTCTTGTTGTCCATGTCAGCGCCCTTTACGACATCGTCCATCTTGCCAAACGTCTCATAACTTGTCAGATAGATGACCTCTGTAAAATGCTGTTCCATTTCTAGGTGTTCGGAATGTTCCTTGAACTGTTTTGAGTTGATGACGTTATTATAAGCGTCCTTGATGGTAGCGTTAAAATCGGTCCTGTACTGATTATAAAGCGTAGGAAATGTAAGAGTTCTATCCATGCATGACCTTCCTGAAATGAATATACGCAAAACAGGTATGCATGTCAATTCTTAATTATTGACATGCCCTGCTTTTTTGAGTAGATTCCATGACATATATCAAGAAACAATGTCCGTTAGGAGGACTATATATGCCGAAGAAAGATATCAAGACCATGCAGGAATCAAAAGTCGCTCTCAAGAAAAAAGTCTCTGAACTCCGTCCTGCCAAGAAAGAGAAAACAAAAGAATTCCGAAAAGCCAAGAAAGCCCTCCGCCGTGTCGCACGCCGTCTGAAGGTGACACAGATGAGAGCTGCCAAAATAAAGACAAAAACGGCAGATGCAGCAGCACCCGCTGAAGCCAAGGCCGAATAGTCCAATAAGATGTTTGACACCCCCTTCGTTGTCCTGCTTATTGTAGCAGGGACATGCGTCGGGTTCCTCAATGCAGCTGGCAAGATCGTAAAAGAGGGATCTCGGCTCGAATCTCTTGTCAGTTTCATTGAAAGCTTCAAAACCATTTTTGGGATCAGCGCTTTGGTCATAGCATTGATGAACGCACTCAATGTCTGGGCAAACGATTATGCCTTGCTCTCCTGGATCATCGTCCTGACCAACAGCCTCATTCTGCTGGATCAATTTCTCCAAGAAAGACTTAATATCAGCGAGGGAGCGGTCCTGACAGCACTTCAATTTCTGGAAACGCACAAGGTTATTTTGGGGATTTCCTGCCTTATCATAGTTCTTCTAAAAACGATAATACTGCTCGCTCCCCTTCTTTCAGCCATACTTTAAGAACCGTTTAGGATAGCATCTCGCTCTGCGACACCTTGGGTGGTTTCGAGGATCTATCCTTCTAATCCCTACTGCTATCCCTATTCCCATTACGATGATTCTGATGAATCAAGGCAAGATCAGGAATGTTTCCATAAAAATGTCAGGATCAAACACCCAGAAATATCAAAAAATAAATAAAACTTGACAAACAGGCCTGAAAAGTGATAATTTTGATATGGGCGTTGTAGGACAAGTTCTGATTATAAACAGACCAAGCTCTTTTCACCATGCATATCGTCACATCAGATTCCAGCATATTCCGCATAACAAGAAAACGTGAAAAATAGACATGGAGGATTTGTCATGTGTTTATCAAAACTTCATAGGCCTGTTCTCATTACTCTTTTTGGATTTTTCACCCTGATTGCAACACAAGATATTCATGCAGTCACTTTTTCTGAAATATCCTCATCCCTTCCTGGCGTCCGTTATGCAGACACAAAACTGGGAGATTATGACAATGACGGGGATTTAGACATAGCCGTCATGGGAGAGAACACTTCAGGTTCTCCGATTACAAAAATTTTCAGGAACGAGGGAAACAACCAGTTTGTCGATATAAACGCAAACATCACCCAGCTGGCATACGGTACATGCGCTTGGGGCGATTATGACAATGATGGAGACCTTGACCTTCTGGTCTCAGGAAATTATCAGACAATACTCTATAGGAACGATGGTGGAGGAATTTTTTCCAGCAGTGGAGTTGGAATATCCGGCTTCAACAACAGCGAATGCCAGTGGGCTGATGTGAACAATGACGGCTTCCTTGACTTTATTGTAAGTGGTCTGGTTTTCCCTGGCACTCATTTTTCTACAGAACTCTACATCAATAACGCTAACGGAACGTTTGCCAGCCCAGTCTTGTTTCCAGGCGCTGATAATGCCTCCATAGCTTTTGGTGATTATGACCAAGACAAGGACCTTGATATGGTTATCAGTGGCCGCAACTCGATTGCAAACCAGAATTATTGCACTCTTTATAGAAATGACCTCGGAGTTTTCACAGAGGTTGTTTCAGGTTTTATTCCCATCGGAAGCAGCAAAGTGATCTGGGCGGATTTCAACGGGGATACATGGGTGGATCTTTTTGCCATGGGCACTGACGCATCATCTTTCCAGACAAACATAATATACCTCAACAACCAGGATGGCACATTTCATAATTCCTGTGCCAACATCCCTCGCCTTGCCTCCAGCGATGCAGCTTGTGGCGATATCGACAATGACGGAGATGTCGATCTTATTCTTTCCAGCGGTCAAGCCACTCTAGCGGCGACCATCTGTGAAAACAAGGCTGGTGTCTTTTCCAATTATACAGGAACACCCACAGGAACTTTCATGGGTGAATTCGCCTTAGGAGATCTTGACAACGATTCTGACATAGATCTTGTAATCACAGGAATGTACACAACAAAAATATACAGGAACGATTTGAACATCTCCTTCTCACCCATAGCCACAGGTTTTCCTGGTGTTGGTGGTTCAGTAACTTTCAACAGGGGAAACTGCATCTGGGCGGATATTGACAATGACGGAGACATGGATGCTTTTGTTGGTGGTGGTGATGTTGGATTCCAATATGCAAGTGTCTATGTCAATAACAGCGGAGTCTTTTCAGTATTACAGAACCTGACTGGAGTCTTCAATGCCAGTGCCACTTGGGGTGACTACAACAATGACGGTTTTCCCGATCTTGTTGTTGGTGGCGTCACAAGCGGATTTGTGAAAACCCTGAAGATCTATCGCAACGATGCAGGAGCTACATTCACAGACATCAACGCCTCACTGACCGGAATCGATCTTTGTACAATGAACTGGGTTGATTACGACAATGATGGAGACCTTGACCTTTTTGCAACAGGAATGAATTCAGGATCGACTTATCAAACCATCCTCTACGCAAATCAAGGCGCAGATACTTTCATCAATAGCGGTGTAGTCATACCTGGACTTGAGGATGCCACATCTGCATGGGCAGATTATGACAACGATGGTGACATGGACCTTGCATACAGCGGACGATCCGGAGGAACACGACTCACATATATTTATAGGAATGCCAATTCCGGAATATTTGTCAATATCAATGCCGGACTTATGGGTGGAGACACAGGATGTTTCGCATGGGGTGATAGTGACAGCGATGGTGATTTGGACTTGTTGGTTTCTGGCAACACAGGAGCTGGAGTCAGTTTTACAAAACTGTATAGAAATGACGGTGCAGACAACTTCAGGGATACAGGAGCTATTTTCCCAGGTGGACAATCCGGTGCTGCAAGCTGGGGAGATTACGATAATGATGGAGATTTCGATCTCCTCCTTTCAGGCATTGACAATGGCGGTAACATCTACACAAAAATATATAAGAACCAGGGGGAAAACAGTTTTTCATATATCAACATATCCCTTCCAGAACTTTATAACAGTACAATCTCCTGGATTGACTACAACAGTGACGGTTATCTGGATCTTAGCATAGCAGGATACGATGGAACTTCAAGACAATATTATCTTTATAAAAACAATATTTTCAATACGGCAAAAAACCTACTTGCCAATGACATGACTTATATCAATAATATGGTCAACATGACACCTGGATTCAACCTGAACAATCTCTACAATTTCAAATGCAGGATGGTGGACAACGAAAACGACAAAGCAAAAGTTCTCAAGGTCCAATACTCCATAGACAACCGCAAATGGCAGGATGCCTCAATATCAGGAACACTGGACAATATCGGAGCAACATCTTCAGGAAAAGCGTTCAGCATCGATTGGAATGCAGCGGCTGCTTCACAAGAACTGATCGCAGGACAGAACATACTTCTCAGAGTCGTATCAAAAGGTTATGTAGGAAACAACAGCGCTGGTCTTTCAGCAGGACCGACACTGTACGGATCCACGGTTTTCCAAAGGTCAACACCTATCCAAGTAAACGCTTTTCCGCAATGCGCAATTTCTTCCCCTTCCACCACAACTCTCCCTTACCAAAAATTCACAGGAATCGTTAAAATTTATGGTTATGCTTATGATGATGATTTCGCAGACTATTCGCTCTATTGAGGTGCAGGTGATTCACCTGGAACTACAGGATGGGTCGAATTCGGTGGAATGAACCAAAAAGTCCCTCCCACAGGCCAACTTGGATCTCTTGACGTTTCAGGATTTACCCCTGGTACATATTCCCTTAGAATCGTAGCTATAGACCAAGCTGGAAGAACAAGAGATTCATGGTCCAACACAAGCACAAGAATCAGAATCGATGTCATTTCCAATATTCCACAAGCTTCCCTGCCAGATGCCACATATCCCACAAACAACCAGCTCAATGTTGCAATCAACGCACCCATCATCATCCACTTTCCTGTCAAATTAAATCCGAACACTGTCACACCCACTTCAATCCAAGTCCAGGCAAATGGGAAATTCATTGCAGGAACAGTACAGTACAATGACTTCAGCCAATCTGTCATTTTCTCGCCAACAACCACACTTGATCCATCTTCAGTCCATATTGTTTCCATAAGCCCTGAGATCCAGAACATTTTTGGAACTCCCTTGGGACAGAACTATATTTTCCAATTTAAAACAACCACATATCTTCCCACACTCCTCACAGAGGTTTATCCTCCTTCTAAACAGATGGATGCAGGAACAAAAACACCTATCATTGTAGCAGGAGTCTCCCCCAGCGCACCATTTTCCTCCAGCATGGAAATCCAACCGATCGTAAAAACACCGATTCCGACTTATACATACAAGTCATACAATGCATCGAACTATTCAGCCAAATACACGAACATCACAACCTTGTTGGACAAGATGATCTACATTGTAACACTCAAACCGACAATGCTTGATCAGGGTTATTATTCCTGGTACTTTGTCACAGAGGACAATGTCCTACCTGCAATCACAGGCGTGGATCCCGTTCCAAACGGCCTTCTCGCACTGGCAGGAACAGTCTCTGCTTTCTTCAATAAATCGATGAATGGAAACTCTTTTACAACAAACAGTTTTTATATAGAAGATATGGCTGTTCCTGGAATAAAAATCAGGGGAAACATCGATTATCTGCTTAATGAAAAAAAAGTCCTTTTCACACCAACCAAGCCTTTCATGCAGGGAAAAACCTACAGGGCAAGACTGACAACGGATCTAAAAGATTTTGGCGGCAAAGCCTTGGCACAGACAACAAATTGGATATTCACAACTCCTCCTCCAATAGCATCCCCATCAACTGTCAACCCTCTTAATGGTTCAGTAAGCAACATCATCAAAAATATGGAGATCGTAGCACGCCTGACTTCAGGGGTTGATCCAGAAACCGTCAACTCTTCCACATTCCGTGTTTGGGCAAGTAACGGGTTGCAAGTGGCTGGAAATTTCGACAAAAACACGAATTCCATACTGCGTTTCTTACCACAAGGATATCTCTCACAAAACACTTGGTATACCTGTGCGATTTCAACAAATGTCATTGCTACAAATGATACACACCTGAACACTGAATACAGATGGTCTTTCAAGACACTCCCCCCCATTGCTGCTTCTGAACTGGTTCTTTCACCTGAAGAGAACAGTACAAACATATCCTTATCAGCTTCATTTCAAGTGATTTTTCCTGTTGCACTGGAATCTGGGACTGTCAATGCGGCTACTTTCAAGGCGCATTATGTCACAGCAGGAATGACCAACACGATCCCACTGGATGTCTTTAATCCAAGTAACAGCACTGCACGGCTCGTTCCAAAAATCCTATTACCACAGGATACAGAGATTCAGGTCTTCATCACTTCAGCGGTAAAAACAATACTTGGCACATCGCTTGCCACAGACCATGCCTGGTCATTCAGGACAGTCAGTTCTATGCCAGGAACCGTATTACTCAGTCCCACAAACAACAGTACGAACATAAGTCTTGTCTCATCAATTGAAGCCACTTTTCTCACAAACCTTAACTCCACAACAATCAACGAACAGACGTTTTATGTCCTATGGGGAAATACAAACCTTGTGCCAGGAATCCGCATCTATGACAATAGCCTTAAAAAATCATCTTTGCCCCCATAGTGAATCTTGCAGCTGACACAATCTACACAGTCTGTGCTACAACAAACATTCTTACTGTCCAAAACACAACATTAAAGAGCAACATTATCTGGTCTTTCAAAACTATGCCTCTCATATCACGACCTGTTTCTGTTTATCCGGTTGATGGATCAAAAAATATCGATATTGATACGTCTGTTTCAGCTGCATTCAATGTCAACCTGTTAAGTGAAACCTGTTCTGAAAATATTTTTAAGCTGTTTGAAGGTGGGACAAATGGCATTGAAATCGATGCTGATGTTTCCCCTGATTCAGACCCTAAAAAATTCGGCTGAAGCCTAAAAAACCTTTAAAGCCACGTACCCTTTATACGGTCTTATTGGATCATTCCATCATGAATATCCATGGAGTGACCATGTCAACAGATAGATCATGGTCCTTTGAAACAGCAGATGTATTTGACAAGGAAGGTGGCGTTACTGGCAGCCAAGGGATTGAACTGGTCTTTCCACCTCGTGCGCTTGTATCAGAAAAGGCGATCACAATCAAACGTCTCTCTTCAGGAGAAATCCCACCATTCTCAGATCCCGAGCTGGCTTCCATTGACCTTGCATGGGATATCGGACCTCAGAGCATCAACCTCATGAAAGGTGTTTCAGTCAAAATCTCCTACAATCTTGGAAATATTGGAACAAAAAATCCTGAAAAGTTAGCACTCTACTTCAACGATGGTTCCCAATGGATCTGCATTGGCGGTACTGTAGATACAGCAAGCGGACTTCTGACAGCCCAGATCAGCAAAATGGGAAGATATGCTGTCGTTGAAGACAATAAGACTTATTCAGGAAAAAATTCTGAACTTAAGATTGACTGCCAACCGCGCGTCTTTTCCCCGGATAATTTCGACGAACTGTGCATTTCCTTCGAATTGGCCAGTCCTGCTACTATGACAGTCCGTGTTTATGATATGGCACGAAGGCTGATAAGGACTGTCAATGAAAACTATGACGGGAATCCCGGGAATAACACACTATTCTGGGATGGAAAAACAGAAACAGGAGAGAAAACAGTTGATGGGATGTATATCCTTTCAATAGAATTCAAAGAAGACGGGAAGACCATCCTTAAGACCAGACCTTTTGTGGTCAGAAGATAGGAGCGCAACATGAAAAAAATATTATTGATCACAATATTCCTTGCACTTCCCCTGTACGCACAATTCTATCTCCACACAGAAGAATTTTATGGAATCAGGCCTTTAGGAATGGGTGCGGCCTTCATTGGACTAAGCGATGATATGAGCGCCCTGTCCTACTGCCCTGCAGGTCTTTCCTCACTCAAATACAACCAGGCAAGTGTTGTCTGGTCACCTTCGCTGGGTGAAGGGTTTACAAAATGGCATGCAGATGTCTCCTACCAGATAGCACGTGGAAAAGTCCTGGCCTTGGACTGGCAGCATCTTGGATATGCTGATACTATTGATGGAAGCTATGGCGTGCCTGAACTAAGTTCTTCTGATGGACGCATCAATGCTGGATTCGGAATAGCTGTCTCAGAAAAAATCTCTGTTGGGCTTTCCATGAAAATCCAGTATTCGACATTAAAATTCGATACAGAGGATCAGGGAAATGGAGCAGGATACAGTTTTGGATTGTCCAGCCTTTGCTCAATCCACGAAAACCTGAAGGCAGGAATAGCCCTCTATAATATCTTCCCATCCAAAACACCTGGTCTGTTGATGAAATACGGGGAGAGCAGCGTCTTGCAGATGAAGTATCCTTTTTCTGTACGAAGTGGAATCTATTATTCACCAATAAAACATCTCTCTCTGATGTGCGATGTTGTCAATCCTTTAAACGTAGGAGCTGAATATTGGATCATGAACATGTTCGGAGTCCGTGCAGGCCTTCGTCAATACTTCGGTCCTTCCACTGCAGTCTTATCCGGAGGGTTCTCTTTCAGATATTCCTTTGGACAGCTGGATTATGCCCTTAACCTCTCTTCAGGATTGGTACCTGAACATTTCTTTGGCTTCACAGCAGCTTGGGGATATCAGGCGCGCATGGTCGACATCATGAGCGCTGAAATCAAGGAAGTGTTTCCCTCATTATATAAGACTTATGAAAAAGAAGAGATGATCCGTGTGGTTCTAAAAAACAAGTCCAAAAAGCCGCTTGATGCGAAAATCGGTTTTTTTGTGGATCACACAATGAAGTCACCTACAGAGAAAAAAATAACGCTTCTGCCTGGAATAGCGACAGAATTAAAAATGCCCGCTGTCTTCAGCGAGCAGATTACCACAACCAAGGATGACAAAGTTGTAAATGCGAACATCATCCTATCATACAGGATAGATGACAGGGAAAGCAAAGACATAAGCTCATATAAATTCACTCTTTACAGCAGGAATGCCTTTGTGTGGGATGACATGGACCGCATTGCAAGTTTTGTAACACCTCAGGATGAGACCATAAAAGCATTCGGACGTGATGTGCTTCAAAAATTCAAGTCATCAGGAACATGGCTTGTGAGCAAGAATTTCCACAGGGCCATGTCTTTCTTCGATGCCTTAGGTGCCTGGGGAATGACTTATGTTCCAGACCCTGCCAATTCCTTTGGTGCTGGTTCTACTATTGATTATATCCAGTATCCTGCAGAAACACTGGCCTCAAAAACAGGAGACTGTGATGATTGTTCTGTCCTTTTCGCATCACTGCTTGAAAGCATCGGCATTCCAACCATGTTCATTATCACACCTGACCACATCTTCCTGATGTTTGATTCTGGACTGACACTGCAGAAAGCACAACAGGCTTTTGGCAATGAAGAGATCTATCTGGAAATGGATAACCGTGTATGGATACCCGTGGAAGCGACAATGTATGGAAAACCGTTTTTTCATTCCATCAAAGAAGCTGTCGTCTCCCTCATAGGATATCTTGATGCAGACTCTGACAAGATCAATTTCGTCAGTGTGGAAAATGCGTGGAGCAAATATCCTTCAGCTGCCATTCTGATGAAAGGACGCGTCGCACCCGTGGTAAAAGAAGAGAAAGTCACAGAAATGCTGAAACGTGATGCGATCACTTACATCATTATGCGGGAAGGCGAAAAGTTCCAGACTGTCATGGCAGAGCTTGAAAACAATCCTGAAGACAAGTCTTTGAACAATAAGATGGGTATTTTCTTTGGGAAATACGGAATGCTGTCACCTGCAAAGGAATATTTTACAAAAGCCAAGGAAAAGGATCCAGAATGGTCATCTCCTTATCACAACCTGGCAAACCTGTATCTTCTTCAGGGCGATTATCCTTCAGCAGTCAAGGAATACGAAGCGGGTTTAAAACGTAATCCTGAAAACCAGACGTTGAAAGAAGGACTTGAGAAAGCAAGGAAACTCCAAAGCGGGAGCAAATAGGGGCTGCAGGTATCCTTGCCATTTGAAAACAGAATAGCTTACACTTAAATATCAGTTTTGTCGCAAGATCTGTTTAAATGGAATTTATGTTCAGGCACTTTTGGGATTTTATACGTTGCATAATCATTTTCAGACATAGGATGTTTAACAACTTGTCCCATGTCAGTATGGTCAGTTTGCCATTCACAACCCCATGGATCTGTCCATTTTTTTGTTTCTTTCGAAGGGGCTTCTTCCAGACTTATCCAGGCACCTAACAATATCTGATTGTTCAGGATTGTCCCAACGAAAATAAGGTGTCTGGTCAGGTGTTTTGAAAAGGAATGCTTTTTCAACACGTTCTTTTGAAGTCATATATCCTCCTGCAAACTGTATTGAAATATACTTTAAGGAGGATGTTTCGTCAAAATAAATTATACTCTGAAAAATAAGTGGCTTTAAATCATCTTATAATGATTTTGTAATAGATAAGCATGGATTGATTCGGTAATATAAGGTTCTTTTTCCACCGTATCCATTTAATTGATGATAAGGGTGGGGGGGGCTAATGCATAATCTGCAGAAATGTAAGTTTGCAATGGAGTGATATTTGTTGAATATTCGACCTTGTCCCAAACTAGGTTGCATTAACTGATATGACTTTTGCGGTTATAT
>DYKD01000130.1 GCA_020722765.1 Brevinema andersonii
CAGGCGGCCTTTGACAGTGAAAAAATGGCATACAAAGATATTCCCGGATTTTGCAGATCTGCCACTCTGGAAGAAGTAAGAAAACACAATCACATCCTCACACCCGGTCGCTACATCGGCGCACCACCCCAAAAGGAAGACGAAGAGCCTTTTGAAGAGAAGATGAAGTGGCTGGTGGCTCAACTACGCGAGCAGCAGGCCGAGGCGGCAAGGCTGGATGAGGCGATTGCAAAAAATTTGAGAAATCTTGGTTACAAATTCTAAAAATGGAGGATTCTATGCGCTTAAACGAGTTCCGAGTACAGAACTACAAGAAGATTCGAGACACCGGTTGGATCACGGTTCGTGACCTTACCGCTTTCGTCGGAAAGAACGAAGCAGGCAAATCCGCTTTGTTTAGAGGTTTATCGAAACTGAAACCGTCGGACGGAGAGAAGTATGACGGCTTAAGGGAATTCCCACGCCGTCGCTACACGGACGAGTTCAGAGATCAGGACTGGCCTGTAGCCAGCGGAGAATTTGAACTTTCAAGTCAGGAAAGGGAAGAGCTGTCCAAGATTTGCCCGGAACTGAATAACTGCACTCATGTAGTCTGTACCCGTCATTATTCTTGGAAGCTGGACGTAGCTTTTAAGCCTGACCCCCAGATCTCCACACTCACGAGAGCAGAATTCACAAAAGTGCTAGAAGATTTAGAGCAGAAAATTCGCGAACTATCGGGTCCAGAAGGAAAGGGCGATGCCCTCGCTCCTATAAAAACAAACCTACGTCAGACCATCTCCCAATACAAGAACCAACAAGCATCTAAACCTCCTGATGAAATCGTTCCGATTGCTGAAGCCGAGAATATAATAAATGCTATTGCAACGCAATCAAACGAGGATTGGCAAAAACAGGTTCTTAAGCCAGTACATAAGCAAGCTGAAGAGATGGTCATGCGTTCTCGGCTTGTTAGTCAGCTTGAGCAAGCAAAAAAGTGGGTCGAAACCAAACTTCCTAAATTCATCTATTTTGACCGTTACGATGTTATTGACAGCGCTGTACATTTACCTACGTTCTTACAGCAGCTCAACAGCAATCCTTCCGCTCCAAAAGTACGGACAACACGCTGTCTCTTTGAGCATGTAGGACTTGATGTTATAAAGCTTGCTGGGCTTGGTAGCCATCAACCGGGGCAACAACCTAATGAGCAAGTTCGGCGGTACGTAGATGAGCGAGCTATTCACTTTTCCTCTGCCTCTAGCGCTATGACTGCAAAGTTTCAAGATTGGTGGGAGCAGCGTCGCCATAAGTTCCGTTACCAAGCAGATGGTGATTACTTCCGTATCTGGGTTTCGGATGACAAGGATCCAAGCGAGATAGAACTCGATCAGCGTAGCCTTGGTATGCAGTATTTTTTCTCCTTTTACACAGTCTTTCTTGTTGAAGCAAAAGATGCACACCAAGGAAGTATCTTATTGTTGGATGAGCCGGGACTGCACATGCACGGAACAGCGCAGGCAAAAATTGTAAAGTTCATGGAGAAGATATCGCAAGACAACCAGACTATGTATACCACCCACTCGCCGTTTTTGGTGGACGCCAATCATCTAGAACGTGTGCGGATCGTTTACGAAGCGGATGATGGTACTACAAAGGTATCAGAGGATGTCTGGCCACGCGACAAGGACGCTCTTTTCCCTCTACAGGCAGGTTTAGGCTATCAGCTTGTTCAAACATTGTTCATTGGAAAGCGTCAGCTCATCGTTGAAGGGCTTACCGACTTTTGGATTCTGAAGGCTTTTGATCAGGCCCTTCGGCAACGCAATCAGCCTTCCCTTCGAGACGATGTGATAATTGTGCCTTCAGCGGGTATCAGTAAGCTGTTACCGCTCGCCAGCATGCTCATTGGTCATGATGTGGAGGTGGTAGCTCTACTGGACGGCGATGAACCGGGTCGTAAGGAAGGGAAAAAGTTGGTTGATAAACTATTGTCGGATGATGTGGACCATTGTCTTTTCATCGGTGATTTCATTAAAGGTAAGCCGAATGCAGAACTTGAAGATCTTTTTCCTGAAGATATTTATTTACAAGCTGTGATAAATGCATACGGAAAGTCTGACCTTGAATTTGAGAAAGAGGAAAGGGCTACTGAAGGTGTTGTGTCTAAAGTAGAGGCAATGTTCAAACAAAAGGGTATTGAACGATTTGAGAAGTGGCGAGCGGCTGCTGTGTTGCGCGATTGGATCTTGGAAAGTCCCAACAAAATCCCTGAACAGGTCTTCCTGCTCGCCAGCCAGATCTTCGAGGCAGTTAACAAAGCATTTATGGCTGTTCCACCCTCTACGAAATCGGATGAAGTTGTATATGGTGGGTGAGTTCGGCGCACTGGCGGACAAGGGCGGACACTGGGAGGTGGTGGAGTGAGAGGGAGATGAAAATTATAACAAATAAAATAAGGTTGAAGTAAATATGAACTCTAAAAGCAGATTCAAACAAACCGAAATCGGAATGATACCAGAGGGGTGGGAATAGAAAAAAAAAGGAGTTAGCTATATGAATACTGACCTAACTTTTATCACAAACGAGGGCGGGAGAAACCTCAAAGCAAGGTTTCAATCGCTCATAAGAGACGCCAAATGGTTTGATTGCCTTGTTGGTTATTTTTATACCAGTGGCTTCCATGCCATTTACAAATCTCTCGAAAAAACTGAAAAAATTAGAATTCTTATTGGCATTAGCACAAGTAGTCAAACTTTTGACTTGATAACAGAAGCCAATAACGACCGCCAACAGGAGCTACAATTTTCTCATGCCGAAACAAAACAGGCATATGAAGGCTTGGTCGAACAGGAGATGGAAAACTCCGAAGATAAACGTGAGGTTGAAGAAGGAGTTGGGAAATTCATTGAATGGATAAAAAACAGTAAACTTGAAATCAAAGCCTACCCCTCGCAAAATATTCATGCCAAGCTCTATATCATGACCTTTAAAGAAGGAGACCGCGATGTGGGAAGAGTTATTACCGGTTCAAGCAATTTCACCTACTCGGGTTTAGTGGAAAATCTTGAATTCAATGTCGAATTGAAAAATAGCGCTGACTATGAGTTTGCAAAACAAAAATTTGAGAAACTCTGGGAAAATTCAGTCGACGTAAGCGAAAAATATATTCAAACTATTCAGGAAAAAACATGGCTCAACCCGGATGTAACTCCTTTTCAGCTTTACCTGAAATTCCTGTATGAATATTTCAAAGACGAGTTAAGTCAGACAGATGAAGTGTTTTTTAGATACTTGCCTCAAGATTTCAAAAAATTGGAATATCAGGAACAGGCCGTATTAAATGCAAAGAAAATCCTTGAAGAATATGGGGGCGTTTTCATTTCCGATGTTGTGGGACTCGGAAAAACTTTCATCTCAGCCATGCTTGCAGGACAGATTGACGGCAGAACACTGGTTATTGCGCCACCGGTGCTACTTGAGAAAACAAATCCAGGTTCCTGGCCAAATGTTTTTTCAGATTTCCGGATTGCAGCAGATTTTGAATCAATCGGAAAACTGGACGATATACTTAAACGAGGCACTGATAAATACAAAAACATCATCATTGATGAAGCCCACCGTTTTCGCACTGAAACAAATATCACTTATGAAAAATTAGCGGAGATTTGTCGTGGTAAAAGAGTTATTCTGGTTACTGCAACTCCTTACAACAATTCTCCCAAAGACATCTTAAGCCAGATAAAACTGTTTCAGAAGGCAAGAAGAAGTACAATACCTAATCGGCCTGATCTGGAAGGCTTTTTCAATGAGCTTGACAGGAAACTGAAAAATCTGGATCGACAACGCGACTATTCGGAATACATAAAAGTGGTCAAAGACAACGCCAGAGAAATCCGTGAGAAGGTGTTAAAATACCTGATGGTACGCCGAACAAGAACAGAAATATCTAAATATTTTGCTGATGATCTGGCAAAACAAAATCTCAGGTTTCCAGATATGGATGATCCAAAGCCACTCTTTTACCAGCTAAATGAAGAAGAAGATAAAATATTCAATAAAACGATTGAACTGATCTCACAAAAATTCACTTATGCCCGTTATACTCCCCTTTTACCAAAATACTATAATGGAGAAATCGACCAGCTTGAGGAACAGTCCCAGCGAAACATGGGCAGATTCATGAAAATCCTTTTGGTTAAAAGACTGGAAAGCAGCTTTTTTGCGTTTAAAAAGTCGATTGATCGTTTCATATCATCTTATTTAATGTTCATTAAAGAGTTCAAAAACGGTCATGTTTACGTTTCAAAAGATTACGCAAATAAGATCTTCGAGTATCTTGAAAACGACAATGATGAAGCAATTCAGAAATTGATAGATGAAGGAAAAGCCAGGAAATATGACAGCAGTGATTTTACTGATGACTTTTTGAAAGATCTGGAAAGTGATCTTAACATATTAACCACCATTCAATCGCTCTGGAGTAAAATCAATCGCGACCCTAAATTGTTGACATTCCTTGAT
This sequence comes from Brevinema andersonii, assembly GCA_020722765.1. Taxonomy (GTDB): domain Bacteria; phylum Spirochaetota; class DYKD01; order DYKD01; family DYKD01; genus DYKD01. The sequence continues at coordinate 4,504 of DYKD01000130.1, forward strand.
GAACTTGCGACCAATAACATTCTACAGAACAAACTGATTGTGTTTACCGAATCAAAAGAAACCGCTGAGTACCTGACAACTAATATTAATAATAATACAAAATTTGAAAACCAGGCTCTTTGCTTTACCGGCAGCTCGGGAGAAGCTACACGCGACAAAGTAATAGAAAATTTTGATGCCAGGGTTCGCCATCCCAAAGACGATTATCGAATCCTTATCTCTACCGAAGTTCTATCGGAAGGCGTTAACCTGCATCGTTCAAATGTGGTAATCAATTATGACATCCCATGGAATCCAACCCGGATGATGCAAAGGGTAGGACGTATCAACCGGGTGGATACG
>DYKD01000040.1 GCA_020722765.1 Brevinema andersonii
CAGTTGACTTCGTCCCAAAATGGCGACAAAAACTTCAACCTCACGCTTTGTCCCGCAGGTTAAGGATATGTTAGCCGGTCCGAATGGCTTCGGCAGGGCAGTTTGTGCCAGCTTGAAAAAAATAAAGTTGATTTTTTACCAAACAAAGGCAATATTTTGTCTATTAAATATGATGGTGAATTAGGGCGCATTGTTTTTTAAGGTTTGAGTGGAAATATCAGAGTGCGACGCTGGGGTGGGGCGTTAGTTGTAAGAAAAGGAGACAAAAATGAACCGTAAAAAGCTCACAATGCAAATTGTCTTACTTGGCATTTTCATCTTGGCAGCCGGTCTGGTGATATTCTTGACTTACCGCAATTTTGATCAAAAAAGAGATGTTTATTATGCCCTGCTACAAGGGGAGATGAGCATTGCCTACGGTGTGACTGTTTTTGAAAACCAGGAAAATGCCCGTATAGCCTTTGACAGAGAGATAAACAAGTCCGAGATTCTGGAGCTTTATAAACAGGCGAATTCTGCGGATGAAGCTGTCCGCAATGCGATCCGTCGTCAGTTGTTAATAAAATTAAAACCGCTCTATGAGCGGCTGAAATTGAGGGATGTAAGTCAACTACATTTTCATCTGCCCAATAGCGAGAGTTTTTTGCGGTTTTACAGGACGGAAAAATATGGCGACAGTCTGAAGGGCATACGCTATTCCGTGGACAAAGCCAATGCGGAGCGGGTTGCAGTCAGCGGTTTTGAAGAGGGGCGGATAGAAAACGGCTTTAGAAATGTCTTTCCCCTTATCTATAACGGCGAACATTTAGGCAGCGTGGAAATCAGCATGAACTTTGCAACCTTTCGCAGGCGGATGGAGCAACAGTTTCACAACCGGTACGCCTTTATGGTTCGACGTCAGCTCGTTGAAGACAGTGTTTTTGCAGATGAGCAAAAGAACTATCATCCAAGCGACTTAAGCGATGATTATCTGTATGAACGGAATCATGTTGCCGATGATACCCTGAAAGCCATCAACATGGTACTGAAACCCAAAATACAAGAGCGGCTCAAGTCTGGCGAAGGCTTTACGTTTGAGACCACAACGCCCAATGTGGCGAAGTTAGTGGTTTTCTTTCCTGTTAAAAACGTACAGGGTCAACATGTGGCGTATATCGTCTCCTATAACGATGACACTACTATCCGCGGCTATTATTCCGAATTTGTCGTTACGCTGGCGATATCCATAGTCGGTCTTCTTGCCATTTTCGTGCTGTTGTATTTTTTGATAAATGCTGTTCAACGTCTCCGGATGGAAAAGGTCACACTGCAACAGGAACGGGAGCGATTCAATAGATTTATGAATGCATCTCCGTCACTCACTTTTATAAAAGACAAAAATTTTCGTTATCTTTTTGTCAATAAGCAAACCGCTGATTTTTTCGGGAAATCCATGGATGACATTCTGGGGAAAACGGACCGAGAAGTTGCCGAAGAAGAGAAAATTGCCCCGTGCCCTTCATCCGATAAAAAAGTGCTGGAAAGTGACACTGTGCTGATAGTTGAAGAAAAACTTGGCGACCGGATTTACGAAGTCATTAAATTCCCCCTTACACTTCCTGCTGGTGAAAAAGGTATTGGCGGAATCATGAACGACATCACCGAGCGCAAGCAGGCGGAAGAAGCCGTGCGTCAACTTGCGGATCGGCGGCAGCGGGAAGCAGATGTGGTGGCAAATATCGCCATTAGCCCGGCAATGGCGGAGGGTTCGCTGTCAAAACTTGCTATGGAACTTACCGAGGCGGCTTCCCGAGCCTTGGGCATTGATCGCGTGGGCGTCTGGCTGTTTGAAGAGGGCGAGACGCAACTTGTCAATGTGGATAACTACGTGGCCTCCAATGGGGATCATTCCTCTGGGACCATCCTGCAAGAGCACGAGTTTCAGAGTGAGTTCACAGTACTCAAGCGTGCGAAGTATGTGGATGCGGATGACCCACTGACCGATCCGCGCACCGCTGGCTACGTGGAAACATACCTTATACCTAACGGGATTACCTCTATGCTGGACAGTGTGATCCGAGCTGGAGGCAAAAACTTGGGCGTGCTCTGTTTCGAGTATGTCAACCAGCCCCACCACTGGGAACACGACGAGATAGCTTTTGCCTGCCAACTTGCCGACCAAGTGGCGCTGACCCTTGAGAACCGGGATCGCAAGCAGGCGGAAGATAAATTGCGGCAAAGCCAGCAAATGAATCAAACAATATTAAAAGCCTTACCTGACTTAATGTTTGTAATAGACAAGAATTATGTTTTCCGAGCTAATCACGCATCTTCAGACAAAGATCTTTATGCACCGCCAGAATTTTTTTTAGGTAAACAGGTGGATGAGGTCTTACCACATGAGCTTGCAGTACTAACAAAAGAAAATGTAGATAAAGTATTGCGAAGTGGCGAAATGAGCGTTTATGAATATCAAATTGAACTTGCTGGAACAACAAGATTTTTTGATGCAAGGATGGTTTTTCAAGAAGAAAATCTGGTTTTATCGATAAACCGCGACATCACCGAGCGCAAGCAGGCGGAACAGCAACTGCACAATGAGCGGGAAAAGCTTTTTGTTACCCTGCGATCCATCGGCGACGGGGTCATTACCACAGATACAGATGGCCGGGTCACCTTTATTAATAGTGTTGCGGAACAACTGACCGGCTGGAACCAGGGGGAGGCTACCGGTCAGTCTTTATCAGAGGTATTCAATATCATCAACGAAAAAACGGGCGAGCCAGTCGCGAACCCTGTGAACAAGGTGTTTACTTCAGGTAAAATTATAGGTTTGGCAAACCATACTGTCCTGATCGCCAAAAATGGGATTCAACGAAACATAGCCGACAGCGGTGCCCCTATTTTTGATTCACAAGGAAAAATTATCGGCGTGGTTTTGGTTTTCCGTGATGTAACCCAGACGAAAAAGAGAGAAGAGGAATTATTAAAAATCAAAAAATTGGAATCTGTGGGCGTCCTGGCAGGTGGCATTGCCCATGATTTTAATAATATCCTAACCGCTATCCTCGGCAACATCAATTTGGCAGGTCTATATATTGAAAAAGAGAATGAAGCCCATTCCCTCTTAAAGGAAGCGGAAAAGGCCTCTTTAAGGGCAAAGGATTTGACACACCAACTTCTTACCTTTTCCAAAGGTGGCACTCCGGTCAGAGAAACCGCATCAATCAAACAAGTCCTCACAGATTCAGCGGATTTTGTCTTACGGGGCAGTAATGTCATTTGTCGTTACGCTATTCCAGAAGATTTATGGCTGGTAGATATTGATGCTGGGCAGATGAGCCAGGTTATTCAGAATCTTGTAATCAATGCTCGGCATGCCATGCCCGAAGGTGGTGAAATCAAAATTTCCTGCGAGAATGTTTCGGACATCACGACAGAAACAGGCCTGAGTCTACCGGGAGAGAAATACATCAAAATAACCATCGCTGATAAAGGTTATGGCATCCCGGAGAAATATCTTGATAAAATCTTTGATCCCTATTTTTCCACCAAGCAGAAGGGAAGTGGTCTCGGTCTGGCAGTAACCAACTCCATCATCAATAAACATGACGGTCATATTACCGTGAAGTCAGAACCTGGTGAAGGCACGACCTTTACGATATATATGCCCGCTTCCACCAAACAAATATCCAGTGATTCAGTAGAAGAAACACAAAAACCGGAAAAAACCCTGCGAGGCACGATACTGGTCATGGATGATGAAGAAGGAATACAGGATTTAACCAAACGGATGCTTTCTCGCTTTGGTCATGAAGTCTTACAAGCCAAAGATGGCAGGGAAGCCATTGCCATATTCCAGGAACATCAAGGTAGCGATAAACCTGTTGATGTCATCATCATGGATTTAACGATTCCTGGTGGTATGGGAGGCAAAGAGGCTATCAAGGAAATATTGAAAATTGATCCGCAGGCAAAGGCTATCGTCTCCAGTGGGTATTCCAATGATCCGGTTATGGCTAATTACCGTCAGTATGGATTTAAGGCAGCTATCAGCAAGCCTTTTGAGATAGATGAATTGAAGGAAATTATAAACTCGGTTTTGAAATGAAAATTAGAAGAAATGTCTATAAGCTTTTCACCAGGAATAGGGCCATTTCAAAAATAGAGGTCTCTCTCTCCAGACTCGATCCTTGCAAGATATTCCGTTACTGTCACAGCGGATTTTTCTGATAATTCTTTTCTTACAAATGAAACATAATCTGCTATTGTCTTCTCGCCCTTGGCTTTTGTCTCAGGCGATGCATAGTCAAGAAGATATTCCTTGAATGTCAGTATTGCGTTCGGCACGCAGAATTTCTTAACTTGGCCTTTTTTGGCAAAATCCATGAACTCGCAACCGGTTCTGCCACACCTGTATCCTGCCGTACAAAAAGAAGGTATGAATCCTTCGTTCAGCAAATCTTTGATAAACTCATCAAGAGACCGTGGATCTGCAATCTGGAATTGCTCCCGTTCTGGAATCAGTCCTTTGGCTTTCTCGTTGTATCCACCAATGGCAATGCGCGTTCCTGCATCTGTCTGTGAAACACCAAGGTGGAGAGCCTCCCTGCGCAGATCAGCGGTTTCCCGTGCAGTAAGGATGAGTCCTGTATAAGGAACGGATAGCCGCAGGATAGCTATGATTTTCTTGAAATCCTCATCAGAAACCTTATGCTCCAGCTTTTCCAGAAAAGGAGTACCGATCGCAGGTTCAAGCCGTGGAAAAGATATGGTATGGGAACCGACCCCGAATTCCTTTTCCATATCCATGGCATGTGAAAGAAGTGCGAGGACTTCGAACTTCCATTTGTATAAGCCAAACAAAGCTCCGATGGCAACATCATCAATGCCTGCTTCCTGCGCACGATGGAGAGAAAACAGTCTCCAAAGGTAACTGTTTTTTATCGTATCTTTAGGATGCATCCGCTCATAGGTCTTCTTATGATATGTCTCCTGAAAAACCTGGTACGTTCCTATGCCAGCTTCCTTGATCAGCTTGTATTCCTCAACAAACATGGGAGCTGCATTCACATTCACGCGTCGTATCACATCACGTCCGTTTTTGTATTCATAGATATTGCGCATCGCACGTGTGATATATCCGACATCGCTTTTTTCATGTTCACCAAAGACCATCAAGACACGTTTGTGACCAACACCCGTAAGAGCCTTGATTTCGTCCAAGATCTCAGAATCCGTGAGGTTCTTATATTTGATATGCTTGTTGGAAGACCTGAATCCGCAGTAATGACAGTTGTTCACGCAATAGTTGGAAAGGTAAAGTGGTGCAAAAAGGACAATCCTGTTGCCATAAACCGTATCCTTCACATATCTGGCAGCCTTGAACAGGGCATTCCAGGCATCCTTGTCCTCGACATTAAGAAGATAGGCTGTCTCTTCGAGGGAAAGCCCTTTTAGCTCTTTTGCCTTGGAAATGAGTTCATCGACACGTACCTTGTCGAAAACCTCTTTTTTCCCTATGAGGTTTTCAATATATGCATCATCTATGAAATCCTTCCTTGTTTCTGAAGCGAGCTGTTTCTGTATGGCTTCTATCCGTTTCGATTTCCAGGTAAGTTCATTGTCGGGATTATACATGACCGAATCTCCGATCCGTGGCCGTATATAGGATGGCTCGGAAAGGGGTAATATATCAAAAGGATCATGTTTTTTCAAAAATTAGTATTTTCAGAATAACGAGAACATATCCGGAAAATCATGATATATTCAATCCGACTTCCGATTTGAATTACATCGTCGTATTAATCAAGGTTGAATTGTCGAATCAATCCTGTTGACAACATGGAATCTATTGAAATCGACAGCCTGATTCAGTTTTTAGTTTCAATTCATTTTGGATTTTTCAGGGTTTTCATTCCCTATGTCCCGCAACAGTGCTTATATTTCTTGCCGCTTCCACAAGGGCAGGGCTCGTTCCGACCGACCTTGTCGGATTTTGATGATACCACCTGCCATGTCCCTTTGATAGGACTCTCTATTCCGGTCATCTTTGCAATATAAGGAATCAAATTTGGAACACTAAGCCAAGCTTCCCACATGTCATAATAATATCCATACGCTTCCTCAGGGCTTCCCATCGCATAAGAACCAGGAAGGTGGTCAAATTCTGGCATTGTTACGAAATAATCGAACAGGAATTTATTCTCCTTTTTTGCTTCTTTGAACAGTTTTTGTGTGGCTGCGCTATCCTGTTCCTTAAGATAGGAGAGTGCGAACCGCGTGAAAACTGTTGTCATTTTTTCTTTTTTGAAAGTCTTGTTCACCAATGTGTCAAGCTCATCTGTTTTTTTTGTCTTGAGTAGGAGAGCTGCAAAGGTTGTCCTGATTCCCTGATTGTCATTCGGGTTCAGGTCCAGCATTTTTCTGCAGATGGCGATGGCCTCCTCATGTTTATTAAGTCTTGAAGCTGTTTCCATTTTGCCTGCCAAAGCTCTCATGTAGGGACGTGTTTCAACAAGTTGCCAGAAACGGCCAGTCTCTTCTTTGAAGAATTCCTCTCCTAAGCTTTTCTCGCCAGCTTTGACAGCCTTGGAATAATTGGCATGAGCATCAGGAAGACTTTCAGATAATTCTGCCAGCAGGTTGTATGCTTCTGTGCAATCCGGATCCAGTTTCAGGGCTTCGTTGATAAGATTCCTGATTTTTACGGGATTATCTGATTCCATGGCTTGATAGCATAATTCCTGGGCTTCTTCTTCTTTGTTCTCAGGTTGCCACTGAGGTATTTCCATGTTTTTCATTTTTTTTAAAAGGGCATCAGATTCTTTCTTTGTTTTAGCTTGGCTCATCATTTTGCCAATGGCCCTGGAATTTCGCTCCATGAGGGTTCTCATGTTCTTGATTTGGTTTTCCATGGGTTCATCAAAATCGTCAAATTCATCATCAAAGTCTTTATCATTAATCTCATCTTCAAGTACTTCAAGAATCTCATTGGTCTCTTTGAGATTGAAGTTTTCAGGATTATAAGGTCCGCAAAGCCATTCTACGTTCTCCTTGTATTCCTTGCTGTTAGGATGTTTCATGGACTCCACGATCTCTTGATATCCTGACACACTTCCACAATCTTCAGGAGGACAAGCCCGTTCACCACCAGTGCATCTGGCAAGGAACTCATCCTTCATTTCTTTGTCTCCTAAGTGCTCAATTTCATGCACCCAGTAGTCACCAAAATCGTAAATGTATGTGATTTTGTCACCTTTTTCCCTAAACAAGGAAGAGAAAACAGTTTTAGCCCCATCTTCTATTTCTGGTAGCTCGTCATCAGGATAGCCAAAGGATCTTTTTCCAACCTTAAATTCATACATGTGAGAGCCAGTCCAACCCATTGTATCCAGGATGACCTCATGGAGCATTTCAAAGGTGAGACCAGGATCAACTAGGACAGTTCTCCAGATAGGAGGATTAATATCCTTGAGCGATATCTTAAGATTGAAATATTTTGGCATTACATGCTCCTGTTACTGTTTTTATCAGATGATTTGATATGTCTCTCTTTGAAAACTATGAGTGTAATGATATGAAAACTCATTCGAAAAATCAAATTTATGGGGAAAGTCCTGATGTGGAAACAGATTACGAGAGCTTAAAGAATGCAATCAAAATCGCAGGTTGACATTGAGTGTGACTTATGTTATATTGGAAGTGACAAGATTAGAAGTCCTTTGTTAGAGGAATCAATGCGATATAAACCTCATTTGACAATTCTATGTTTAATGGTTTCTGTTTTGTCTATGCAGGGAAAAGAGGATATTTATCGTCCCATAGACCCTGGAGAGCATCTGCTGGAAGTTGGAAAGCAGATCTGTTTTATTGACAAGGAATTGATTGTTGGAAGCTGCTGGGATTTCGTGAACGCAGTCTACTTGCGTGCTGGATATGTTCCTGCAAAGAGGGATTTCATTTTCAAATCGGGAAAAGCTGGTCCTTATGCGGATTTGGATATGATCAAGGCAGGAGACTGGCTCTATTTCCTGAACCAGGAATATGGTGGAATTGAACATAGTGCCATTTTTGTAAGTTGGATCAACAGGGAGAAAAAGATTGCAAAGACATTGGATTATGTGGGTGGTAAACGGAACAGGGTTGGGAAATACACTTCACATCTTATGACTCATGTCTATAATGTTGTGAGACCTAAGGTCGTGCAATCAATCGGTGTCAAATGATGATTTTTTTCCAAGATCCGTAAGGGCATCAGAGTCCGAAAGCTATAGAAATGAGAACCGTCCCTATAAACTTGGCGTGTTCACAAGTGAAGACCTGGCACCTTTTTGCGGAGAAACCAGAACCGTCCCCATTTAAAAAGCCATGCCTCTTATTTGATAGAAATGAGAACCGTCCCTATTAATTGTTAATTGTGTAAAAAAAACCAATAAATATTGACTTTTTGCATAATTTGGGTTAAATTGGGTGTGATTGGCATAATATGGTATAAAAGTGAGAACCATGTTTAAAGAGACTTTTTTTCACACATTAGATGATACTTGCAGAATTGCCATCCCTTCCAAATGGAGAAAGATTCCAGCTCTTTCGAACAATGCACAGCTCATAGTGACCAAAGGATTGGACGCTAACCTGTGGATGTTCACTGACGAAGGCTGGAAGAGATATATCGAGACCAGGGTTTCCAAACTTCCGATGGGTGATGAGAACGTACGCAGTTTTGTACGTTTCTTTATATCGGGGGCTTCCGAGTGCGCAATCGATAAGAGTGGCAGGATCGCTCTGCCGCAGAACCTCATCGATTATGCAAAGGTCAATAAGGATGTTGTCCTGAACGGGGCTGGTTTTTTCATGGAGATCTGGGCTAAAGAGTCGTGGGACAAGTATTTTGTCGAAAACGAACAGAGGCTCAAGGATTTCGCGAAAGAATTTTTTTCTATTCCCGTTCAGGATGACATCACATGAGCGCGATACACAAATCTGTACTGCTTGAACAGGTTATCCAATACCTCGAGGTCTGCCGAAGCGGCGTCTTTATGGACTGCACGCTCGGTGAAGGCGGGCACACGAAGGAAATCCTGAAACGGATCAATCCACGTGTTGTTCTTGGCCTGGACGCGGATGCTGGCATTCTCAAGCAGGCACGCGAGGGTCTTCCCAAAAGTGAAAATGTCCTTCTGGTCAATTCCAACTTCACAAGACTGAAGGATGTCCTACGTGAGAATGACCTTCCTGCTGTTGATGCCATTCTCATGGATCTTGGCATTTCCATGTATCATTACAGGTCCAGCGGACGAGGTTTCAGTTTTGACAAGGACGAGCCTCTTGACATGAGGATTGACGAGAGAAATCCTCTCACTGCCGCAATCGTGGTCAACACATATCCTGAAGACAGGTTGAAAAAGATTTTCTGGGCGTATGGCGAGGACCGTTTTTCAGGTCTCATCACTTCGAGGATCATTCGTGCCAGGGAACAGAAAAAGATAGAGACTGCCAAGGAGCTGGCTGATATCGTTTTTGCGGCAGTGCCTAGGAAATTCCATGAGCGAATCCATCCTGCAACAAGGATTTTCCAGGCCATACGGATTGAAGTGAACAACGAGCTTGCAAATCTGGAATCTGTGATTGATGATGCAGCTTCGTCACTCGCACCCGGTGGACGCCTGGCAATCATCTCTTTCCATTCGTTGGAAGACAGGATTGTGAAACATAAGTTCCTTGAGCTTGCAGATGCGCCAGTCATAGATGAGATGCGGGGGACTCGTGCAGAGCAGAAATACAAGGTCCTTACAAGAAAACCTGTGATAGCAGAGGACGGCGAGATTGCTGATAATGCAGCCTCCCGCAGTGCTAAGCTCAGGGTTTTGGAAAAGGCTCGTCCGTGATTACTGAACGCAATGAGGATGGCAACAAGGTCGTCTATAGGAAGTTTCTCGGTTTCCTGCTGGGATCGCTTCTCATAGGTGGGTTGATCCTCTTGTATATATATTTCAACATCTCCGGATCGAATGACAAGCTGGCATTGATCAGATTGGAACAGATCAAGCGGGAGATGGAGAAGGAGCAGAAGGAGATCAGGGTCAACATAGAATTCCTGAGTTCTCCGGACCAGATTGAAAGGATAGCGAAAAAACGGTTCGACATGGTTCCTGTTACAGGGGAGCATGTTTATATTGTGAGAACGCGTATCGAATAGGATAGTACGATCGTGAAACGTCCTGGGAGGGGCTTTTCTATTCTTATAAACGAGTTGCTTGAAGACATTGAATGTGTTTGCACTCAGGCTTGCAGGAAGATTGTTGTCAAAGGGCTGGAATCGGATTCACGGCTTGTACGAAAAGGGTCTGTCTTTGTTGCTGTCCAAGGATACAACGAAGATGGAAACCGTTTCATTGTTGACGCATTGAAACGAGGTGCTTGCGCGCTTGTGACGGAAGTGAAACCCATGACAGCCCTTTCCGTCCCTGTCATACTTGTGAAGGACGTGAGAAAAGCGCTTTCCCGCATGGCTGCCAACTTTTATGGTCATCCGTCACGGAAAATGAAAGTTGTTGGCATCACGGGTACGAACGGAAAAACTACGACATCTTATCTTTTGGAATCCATTCTTCGTGACCAAGGTTTCAAGACAGGTTTGATGGGAACAATCCGTTACAAAATCCTGGACAAGGTCTTTGATGCACCTAATACGACACCTGATTCTCTCCAGCTCCAGAAACTCCTTTCCATGATGTTCAAGGCAGGAGTGGAATGGGTCATCATGGAAGTTTCGTCCCATGCCTTGGAACTTCACAGGGTGGATGACTGCGCGTTTGACAATATCATTTTCACGAACCTTACGGAAGATCATTTTGATTTCCATAAGACTTTTGAAAGTTATTTTCAGGCAAAGAAGAAACTTTTCACATTGCTGAAACGGGGTGTGAAAAAGGATGCTTTTGCAGTCATCAACCTGGACAATCCGTATGGTGCGCGGCTTTATAAAGAGACATCAGGGCTTAGGAAAGTCTCTTACTCTATCATAAAAAAATCTGATTATAAGGCTCAAAAGACAAGACTTGGATTTGATCAGACGAAGTTTACTGTCAATGGTCTGGAAATTGAGACAGGATTGTCAGGAAAGTTCAACGTTTACAATACATTGGCTGTTTTTGCATGGGCTTCTGAAATGCATCTTAAGAAGATATTGGTGATATCGACGTTGGCTTCTTTTTCTGCAGTAGAAGGACGGTTTGAGGTTTTTGCAACAAAGGGGAAACCTAAGGTGATAGTGGATTATGCCCATACAGACGATGCGTTGAAAAATGTCCTTGTTACAGCGAATGAGCTTAAGAAGGGAAAGGTCATCACAGTATTTGGGTGCGGTGGAAGCCGGGACAAATTGAAACGTCCGAAGATGGGGCATGTGGCAGATTCCCTTAGTGATGTTGTGATAGTGACGTCAGATAATCCCAGGAAAGAGGAACCCCTCGCCATCATCAAGGATATATTGAAAGGGATCAAACGCAAGAAAAATCTTTTTACTGTAGTAGACAGGTTGCAAGCCATAAAAAAAGCGTTTTCACTGGCAGGTGTGGACGATGTCATCCTCATCGCTGGGAAAGGTCATGAGGATTACCAGATTTTCAAGGATAGGACAATTCATTTCAGTGACAGGGAAATAGCGAGGAAACTTCTCAAGAGAGGTGTCCTTTGAAATTGCAAGATATGATTTCCCACATGTCGAATGTCACGCTCATTGGAAGCCAGGACAGTTCTATAAAATCGTTCGTGATTGATTCACGTAAGATCCGGAAGGCTTCGGTCTTTTTTGCTTTGGATGGTGCCCGTCATCGTGGTGTGGATTTTGCAGGAGAGGCTGTGCGTAAAGGCGCTTCCTGCATTGTGGCTGAAAAAAAACATGCGGAAATCCTTTCACCTGTGAAAGGGAAAATATCCATTGTCCTTGTTGATGACATGATGACAGCACTGCGGGAGGCCGCCACATGGTATAAATCCCTTTTCCAGGTCATCACTGTCGCTGTCACAGGAAGCAATGGCAAGACGACGACCAAAGAACTGATTGCCATGCTATTGAGGTTGAAATACAAGGTCCACAGCACAGAGAAGAATTTCAACAATGAAATCGGTGTGCCACTTACGGTTTTCGGGTTGGAGAAAAAACACCAGGTGTTTGTCGTTGAATTGGGAATTAATCACCCTGGAGAAATGGACAGGCTCGCCAGCATTGTGAAACCTGATTATGCTGTGATTACGAATGTGGGAGCTTCACATCTTGAGTTTATGGGAAGTGTTGAGACTGTGGCTAAGGAAAAGGCACGGCTTCTCGCTCACACTTCAGGAAAAGCGTTTCTCAATATTGATACTGGCCATTTGGACCTGTTTGCTTCAGTGCCTCTCAGGAAAGTTTTCGTAAACAGGACCGACAAGGAGACTTCCTATCATTTTGAAACAATCAGGTCTTTGGGGCTTCGTGGATATGAATTTGTATTCTGCGGGACAAAAGGATCGACACGGCTGTATGGCGATCAGAATATGGATAACCTGATCATGGCCATTGCTGTGGCAAGCGAGTTGGGAGTCACATGCAGGAAAATTGTCAAGGCTTGCTCAAAACTGAAGTCTGTTGGTTCGAGAGCTTCAGTGTATGGAAAAAAAGGTCTTGACATCATTGATGAAAGTTATAATTCAAATTACTCCTCTTTGTCGCGAAGCATCGAGTTCCTTGGACGGTTGGAAGGATACACATGCAAGTCTGTGGTCATTGGCGAGATGAAGGAGCTTGGCGATACGTCTGATGATTTTCATGGCAGAGTGGGGCGAGACCTTTCCTTCGTTGATGTGCTTAGGATTTATATAGTGGGAGAAGCTACAAAGAAGATTGCTGAGAATTATGCTGGTAAAGGGATTGTCGAATATTTTCCAACCGTGAACGAGGCTGAAAAGGCCATTGCTACAGATCTTGAAATCTGTGGAGGAAAGACTGTCGTCCTGGTAAAAGGATCACGTTCTAACAGACTTGATAGACTTGTGGAAAATCTGGTCAAAAGACTAAAACTTAGGGTGGGACCACATGCTTTTTGAACTTTTTTATCCTCTGAAGGAATATTTTTTTGGTTTCAATCTTTTCAGGTACATATCCTTCAGGTCAGCTTACGCTGTAGTGACAGCACTCATACTTGTATGGATTTTCACTCCGTTGATCATCAATATTGCACGGAACAGGAATATCGGTGAGACCATACGTTCAGACGGACCTGAAAAACATCTGAAGAAGGCAGGCACTCCCACCATGGGGGGGCTTGTGGTTCTTCTCAGCATGTTGATTACGATCCTCCTTTGGGCAAGACTTGATAATCCGTACGTCTGGATGGTCCTGGCTGCACTCGCAGGTTTTGGCCTTATAGGTTTTATGGATGATTATCTCAAGCTGACAAAGAAGAAAGGCCTTTCTGCCATTGTCAAGTTCAGTGGACAGTTCCTTGTTGCTTTGGGAATAACGCTCTATCTCTATTACACGCCTGCTTTCCATGAACATCTTTTTGATCTTTATATACCGTTCATGAGCAAACCTATGCTTGACCTTGGTGTCTGGTTTATTCCTTTTTCAATGCTTGTGATTGTTGGTGCCTCAAATGCGGTGAACCTGACTGATGGTCTGGATGGTCTGGCCATAGGGTTGACTCTGATGGTGACGCTTGCGTTTGTGGGATTGACTTATGCAAGCAGCAATTTCAAAATCGCTGAATATTTGCGGATTCCGTTCATCAGGAACACTGCGGAATTGACTGTCATATCAGCCTGCATTGCAGGAGCATCACTGGGATTTCTTTGGTTTAACTGCCACCCCGCGGAGATATTCATGGGTGACACGGGAGCGCTCTCCTTGGGAGGCGTTCTCGGTGTCATGGCGGTCATCTTGAGGAAAGAGGTGATCTTGCTGATTGTCGGGGGGGTGTTTGTGGCTGAACTTCTTTCGGTGGTCTTGCAGGTGGCAAGCTATAAGATCAGGAAAAAGCGGATTTTTCTTATGGCGCCTCTTCATCACCATTTTGAATTGAAAGGATGGTACGAGTCAAAGGTTGTGATCAGGTTCTGGATCATTGGTGCCATCCTTGCCCTTGTTGGGTTGACGACTTTGAAGATTCTGTAACGGAGTCGGAAGCGAATATGAATGATCTGAAAAATAACCATGTTCTGGTTGCTGGTTTTTCCATGCGGAGCGGAGTGGGAGCTGCGCGGCTCCTTTCAAAACAAGGGGCATTTGTCTCTCTTTGGGATGAAAAACCGCGTGAAAAACTTGTGCATGAATTGGCTGCAGTCAAAGGAATCCGTTTTGACGGTTTTTATTTCGGCAGGGAAGCGGAAGAGCATGACAGGATTCTTTCTTCTGTGAATCTGATTGTCATAAGTCCAGGGGTGCCGATGAAGCACCTTCTTTTCAGGAAAGCTGAAAAGAAGGGAATCAAAGTGATCAGTGAAGTGGAACTTGCCTGGATCTGTAATCCCTGCCAGTGGATCTGTGTTACGGGAACAGACGGGAAGACCACTACGACCACTTTGCTTGGACAGATTTTCAAGGATGCGGGAAAAGATGTCATCATAGGTGGCAATATTGGCAACAGCCTTTGTGATGCTATTGTTGAAAAAGGAAAGTCTGATTTTGTTGTTGCTGAGTTGAGCAGTTTCCAGCTTGAATCCATAGATACGTTGAGGCCGAAGGTTTCGGTCATACTTAATATCACGCCAGACCATTTGGATAGGTATTCATCCCTTGCTGAATATGCTGCTGCAAAGTTCAGGATTACGATGAACCAGAAAGAGACAGAGGCTCTTGTCTATAAGTCTGATGATGCACGGATCAAACGGTTGTTGAAGAAAAAAAAGCCTGAGGTCTGCATGATTCCCTTTTCACGGACTGTGAAGAAAGGGGCTGGAGCTTTTATAGATGAAGGCTATTTCTGTCATGCAGCCAAGAAAAAGGTTGAACGCGTTTTTCCTGTTGCGCAGATGAACCTGATAGGAGAGCACAATAAGGAGAATATCCTGGCTGCGATTGCCACTGCCCGTTTTTGCGGCATTCCTGCCAGAACCATAGCGAAGACGCTCCTCTCATTCAAGGGTGTTCCGCACCGTACAGAACGATGCGGTCATTTCAAGAAGAGGTCTTTTATCAATGATTCAAAAGCGACAACATTGAATGCTGTGAAGATGGCTCTTCTCAGCCAGGCAGGGAAGTGCATCCTGTTGATGGGAGGAAAAGGCAAGGGCGATGATTACAGACGGATCGAACCTATGATCAGACGGAAGGTGAAGACACTGGTCCTTTTCGGAGAAGAGGCGAAGAAGATCGCTTCACGTGTCAGGTTCAAAGAAACGGTCATGGCAGGCAATCTTGCAGATGCTGTGAAGAAGGCTTATGCATCCAGTGAGGAAGGAGATGTGATCCTGCTCTCTCCCGGTTGCACAAGTTACGACGAATTCAATAATTTCGAGGAGCGAGGTGATTCTTTCAAGATGCTTGTGAGAACAATGGAGAAGTCCAGGTGATTTCTATCATCAATGACAAGCCTGAACGCAACGAGCTTGATTTCTGGCTTCTCCTGTCAGTGATGATCCTGATTGGCATCTCTTTGAGCATGATCTATAGTGCAAGCCTGATGCGATCCCACAATATCTATGGTGACAGGTATTTCATCCTGAAAAGCCAGATCATGTGGATGATTGTCGGATTTGTGGCTCTCATAGCTTTTTCGAATATAGATTACAGGATCTATCAGAGGTATTCGAAATTTTTCATCATAGCGGCTCTTGTGCTGATGGTTTTCGTTTTCATTCCCAGTTTAGGACATCAGGTTGGAAAAGCGAAACGTTGGATCAAGGTCGGGTTTGTTGGGTTTCAGCCTTCAGAACTGGCGAAGGTGGCCTTGGTCATCTATCTGGCAGACCTTCTGACACGCAAGAGAGAGATGATGCATGATTTCAAGGAGACGTTCCTTCCTGTATTGATTGTCCTTGGAGTCTTTGTCGTGCTGTTGCTTTTACAGAGCAATCTTGGCACTGCTGTTTTTTTTCTGATGCTGGCATTTGTCCTTCTTTTTCTGGCAGGAATCAGGTTTCAGCAGATGCTTGTGGTTTTCCTGGGAGTCCTGCCTGTTGTTGTGATTGCGGTCGTCAAGGAGTCGTACAGGCTGAAAAGGATTTTCGGGTACCTTGATCCGTGGGCGTATCCCGATACTATTGGATACAACATCATCCAGTCCTGGAAATCCTTCTATAATGGAGGGTTG
Organism: Brevinema andersonii; assembly: GCA_020722765.1. Classification (GTDB taxonomy): domain Bacteria; phylum Spirochaetota; class DYKD01; order DYKD01; family DYKD01; genus DYKD01. Next base: position 16,275 of record DYKD01000040.1, read on the forward strand.
TTCGGTGTAGGATTCGGGCAAGGCATACAGAAGATGTGGTATCTGCCAGCGCCACATACGGATTTTATTTTCGCAGTCTGTGGAGAGGAGACCGGTTTGCTAGGAGTTCTTATCATATTGGTATTGTTTGTCATCATCCTGATTCGTGGGATTTCCATAGCTGCACATGCGACAGACATGTTCAGCAGGTTGCTCGCTTCAGGTCTGACGCTCATGATTGTCTTGCAGGCAGTTGTGAACATGAGTGTTGTGACAGGAATCCTTCCGACAACGGGTCTTGTCCTGCCGTTTCTCAGCTATGGTGGAACAGCTCTTGTCATCAACATGGCGGTTGTGGGAATCCTCCTGAACATCCATAAGGCGAATGTGGAAAACAGGAACGCTGCCACATGAGATTTATCATTGCAGCAGGAGGAACAGGTGGCCATATCATGCCGGCTTTGGTCTTGTTCAATCTGTTGAAGAAGGAAGGCCATGATGTACGGTTCATGTGCAGGCCTGAAGATATCAGCTTGACTGAAAAATTGGAAAAGATAGAACCAGAAATCATAAAACTGGTGTCAGCTGGCTGGAAGAGGAGGCTTGGTTGGAACATGGTCGTTTCGCTTATGACCACAGTCCGTTCCCTTTTTGATGCAATGCAAAAGATCAAGAGTTTTGATCCGCATGTGACAGTCACGTTTGGTGGATACCCAGGTTTTGCGCCTGCATTGGCAACCAGGCTTCTGGGAAGTCGTGTTGTGATGATAGAACAGAACAGTGTTCCGGGCTTGGCAAACAAGCTGATTTATCCATTAGCGGAAAAAATCATCTTGAACTATTCCTATACAAAAAGATGGTTTCATAGAGGAATGGTTATTGGAAACCCTGTTGATCCCGCCATAGGAACAGCGGACAGGAAAAAAGCTATCGCTTTTTTCAAGTTAAATTCGAAACGAAAGACTGTTCTGGTTTTTGGTGGGAGCCAAGGAGCCCGTGGACTTAACCGGATCATGCTTTCAACCTTGAAACATTTTTCTGAGTATAACGTGCTTTGGGCTTGTGGAAGGAATCATTTCCAGGAGATCTCAAAAGCTCCAGAAACCAAGGTGGCTAAGAACCTCAGGCTCCATGCTTTCATTGAGAGGATGGACCTGGCATGGGCTACCGCAGATATTGTCATCAGCAGGGCAGGTGCGTCAACAATCACAGAGATGAAAGCTGTCAGGATCCCTGGCGTTCTCATCCCATTCCCTCAAGCTGCGGAAAACCACCAGTTTTTCAACGCCTTGGAAATGAAGGAGAACGGAGTGGCGGATGTGATCGAAGAAAAGATGCTCACGTCAGACGGACTCTTTTTTGCTGTTAACAACCTGCTTGTGAGAAGAGACATGATCAAAGCGCAATATGACAGGTTCGTGACAAAAGATATCAATCGTGAAATCGTAGAAGTTGTTGTGTCAGCTTCACAGAAAGGAAAAAAATGATGTTTCATAAGGCTGAGTGTATCCATTTCATAGGTATCGGCGGTGTAGGAATGAGCGGTATCGCGGAATTGCTCATCGTATCAGGATTCAAGGTCTGTGGTTCAGATATTTCCGAATCCCAGACAATCCAAAAACTAAGAAAAGCAGGCGCGCATGTTTTCATAGGTCATAGGAAAGAGAATGTGGTCTCACCAGATGTGGTTGTCATCTCATCCGCTGTGGCAAAGGACAATCCTGAAATCATCAGGGCCAAAGAGCTGGGGATTCCTGTCATTCCCCGTGCTGAAATGCTCGCTGAACTTATGCGTCTTAAGAAAGGGATTGCTGTCGCAGGTACGCATGGAAAGACAACAACCACATCCATACTTGGCAACATCATGAACAGCGCAGGGTGGGATCCGACGACTGTTGTCGGAGGAAAATTTCTGAACATCGGATCGAACGCAAGGTTCGGTAAAGGTGAATATTTTGTCTGTGAAGCGGATGAGAGCGATGGTTCTTTCATGAAGCTTTCCCCCATCGTTTCCATTGTCACAAACATAGACAATGATCATATGGATTATTATGGAAACGAGGATAACCTGCGTGCGACTTTTACGGCATTCATGAACGAGGTTCCTTTTTATGGATTTTCAGTCCTCTGTGGGGATGACCCCAACATCAGGAAAGTCCTGAAGAATGTGAATAAGAACCATGTCACGTACGGGTTAGGCAATCATAACGATTTTATGGCAAAAAATATCAAGCCTGAAACAACAGGAATGGGTTATGACCTTTTTTTCAAAGGAAAGAAGATATCCCGTTTTTCCATTCCGCGTTTTGGAATGCATTCAGTTTTGAATTCCATGGCTGCGGTCATTGTTTGTCTCAAACTTGAAATGAAGGTCTCTGAAATCAGGAAAGGCCTTTCCAGTTTCAAGGGAGTGGGGCGAAGGATGGAACTGACAGGGACTGCAGGCGGAGTCACGGTCTTTGATGATTATGCCCATCATCCTACAGAATTGAAGACGACCATTGAAGCTTTCAAACTCGTTCCCGCAAAAAGGCGCATTGGAATATTCCAGCCTCATAGGTATACAAGGACACAGCTTCTTGCTGATCAATTCAGCAAGGCATTTGGAGGTCTGGACGAACTGGTCATCACAGAAATTTACGCAGCATCTGAAAAGCCTATCAAGGGTGTTACTGCGAAAATGATTGCGGATAATGTCAAGAATGTCAAGAAAGTTTTTTATATAGCGGACAAGAGCCAGATTGCATCTAAGATGGCAGGTCATCTCGCTAAAGGTGATCTTGTGATCACTTTCGGTGCAGGGGACATCTATAAGATGGGGACAGAACTTCTCCATCTTCTAAAAAAGACAAGATGAACCAAAGGAAGGAATTTGACGAAATGTTGGACAACGCTGAGATCAGACATTTTTTTGATCATCCTCTTTCAAGGTTGACCACTTTGCGGATTGGAGGCCCTTGTGACCTTCTTGTCAAAGTGGAGAACATCGATGCCTTGAAAGTGACTGTGGAGATGTGCAGGATGATGGAAAAGCCTTTTTTTGTCATAGGCGCTGGTTCGAACATCCTTGCGTCTGATGACGGATTCAGGGGCATTGTCATCAAACTGGCTGGAGAATTCCTTTCCATGAAAACGATTGGCTGGAGGATGGTCGTGGGTGCAGGTCAGATGCTTCCCAAACTCGCACAGAGAGCAAAGTCTGATGGTCTCTCTGGACTGGAATTCCTTGCAGGAATTCCAGGAACTGTGGGCGGAGCTATCTATATGAATGCAGGTGCGTTCGGTTCCCATGTATTTGACAGGATTTCCAAAGTGACGGTTTTTGATGTTGACACATTGATGGTAAGGGATGATTTCCCCCCTTTCAAATCTGGATATAGGAAAAGTCCTTATCAGGACAGGAAGAGTGTCATTATGGCAGTTGAATTCGGATTAGTCGCGGAGAAAAGTGAAATCATAGATATGAAGATGAAAGATTATGAATGCCAGAGAAAAAACAACCAGCCTTGGAAAAGCCCTTCAGCTGGTTCTGTTTTTATGAATCCTGAAGGACATAAGGCGTATGAACTCATATCTAAGGCAGGTTTCAGTGGAGCCAGTGTTGGTGGCGCAAAGGTCTCGGAAAAGCATGCGAATTTCATTATCAACGAGAATCATGCAAGTGCGCGTGATGTGCTGAGTCTTGTAAGAAAGATCAAGGACAAGGTTCATGGTGAATTTGGTGTTGTGTTGGATGAAGAAATCGAGCTCATGGGAGATTTTCAGTGAAAGACAGGAAGATCGGTGTTGTTTTCGGTGGACCATCATCTGAGAGCGCGATCTCAAAAAGGTCTGCAGACAATGTTTTTGCTGCACTCAAGCGCAAGTCGTATGATGTTTCCATGGTTGAACTTGACAGGAATATTGTAGAGAACATCAAGTTGAAAAAGATTGAAGTCGCGTATCTCATAACGCATGGGAATCCTGGTGAGGATGGAAGTGTCCAAGGACTGTTTGAGCTGCTTGGAATCCCTTATACGTATTCAGGAGTCCTGGCGAGCGCCCTTGCTTTGGATAAGCATCTGGCAAAAGTGATGATGAAACGCGATGCAGTTCCAGTGTTAGAAGACAGGATGATAGACAAGGGCTCTCTTGCAGTGATGATGAAAAAAACGATTGAAGAGTTGGCTTTTCCCATTATCATGAAACCCAACAAGGAAGGGTCAAGCGTTGGTATTTCAGTCATAAGGAACAAGTCTGAATGGGAAGATAAATTACCAAAGGCAGTAAACCAGTATGGCCCTATGATTGTGGAACCTTTTATAGAAGGCAGGGAGATCACAGTAGGAGTCTTCCAGGAGACTGGGGACAAGCTGACAGCATTGCCAATCATTGAATTGAAACCAAAAAACGCTTTTTATGATTTTGAAGCCAAGTACACGAAAGGAATGACAGAGTTCATCTGCCCCGCGAAATTTGAGCCTTTATTGACAGAACAGATTGCAAAGGCTTCCTTGTCCGCATTCAAAGCTCTTGGCTGCAGTGGTGCCGTACGTGTGGATTTCATGGTTGATGGGCAGAATTTCTGGGCTCTTGAAGTGAATACGATTCCTGGAATGACGGAAACATCCGATCTTCCTATGGCAGCAGCTGCCACAGGTATTTCTTTTGATGATCTGGTTGAAAAAATCCTGCTGACCGCAGCTTTGAAAAAATGAGGTGTTGATTTGGAGTTGAAAGTCCACAAAAAAAGATTTTCGGAACGTTGGAAATGGAAGAAAGTGGCTGTTCCTGCTGCTGTAGCCCTGCTCTCCTGCGTTGTCCTATTCCTGCTTTTTCTTGTTCTCATGAAGACAGAGTATTTCAATCTTGCTAAAGTTGATATAAAAGGCCTAAAAGTGCTCGATGAGACGGATGTGCGTATGCTCACAGATCCTTATATTGGAAAGAGCATTTTCTCTGATGAGATGGTCATGCTTGAAAAACGTCTTGAGGACATGACGTGGATCAGGGATGCTGTCATCAAACCAAAACTTTTTGACAGGATTGAGATTCAAGTCACTGAAAGAGAGCCTGTTGCTTTGATAGTCACACGTGATGGATCGGTCTATAGGACTTTCTCCATAGATGCGGATGGATATCTGGTAGCTGAAGGAAGCAGGCTTTTGGTTGTTGATCTTCCGGTCATAACCGGTTTGGAAATGCAGAAGCTGTATATAGGTGAGACAGTCAAGTTCAAGGAATTGAACGAGCTTCTCCTCATGTTACAAAAAATGAGACAAGAAGATTCTTCCCTGTATAAGGCGTTGAATGAAATCAATATGGTCAACTCCTATGGGCTGATCCGATATACGTTTCATGTGTCTGATTGGAACATCCCTGTCTCCACAATAGATTTGGATCCTGCTGTTCTGCATCGTGTCAGGTTGCTGCTTTCGTCTGGACATCCTGAGACTATCCGTCGGATTAGCGCGTATAGCAATATGCTTTTTGTTGAGGAAAAGAGAGGTAACAATAATGGCTGAATTCAATGACATCATCGTAGGTCTCGACATCGGAACTACAAAAGTATGCACGGTCATTTCACAGGTTCGTGAAAACGGGTTGGAAGTGATCGGAGTCGGCACTGCGCCGTCCTATGGATTACGCAAAGGAGTTGTTGTCAATATTGATGCGACAGTCGAATCCATCACGAAATCCGTTGAAGATGCGGAAATCATGGCTGGTGTGGAAGTGGAGTCTGTTTATGCAGGCATTGCAGGAAACCATATCAAAGGAATCAATACAAGGGGAATGGTCGCTATTTCCAGCAGGAACAGGGAAATCACTTCTGCTGATGTGGACAGGGCTATTGATGCTGCCCGGACGATTGCTATCCCGACTGACAGGGAAATCATCCATATTTTCAACCAGGAATTCAAGGTGGATGACCAGGATGGTGTTAAGGATCCTGTAGGAATGTCTGGTGGAAGGCTTGAGGTGGAAGTCCATATTGTGACAGGAGCTGTCACCTCGTCTGAAAATATTATCAAGAGTGTCAACAGGGCAGGATACAAGGTGGAAGACATTGTCCTTCAGTCCTATGCCAGTGCTCTTGCTTGCATGTCAGATGAAGACAGGGAAATGGGTGGGGTGATGGTGGATGTCGGTGGGGGAACCATTGACATTTTGATGTATATCAACGGGAGCGTTTGGCATTCCGCTGTGTTGCCTTTGGGAGGAAACAACATCACAAATGACATAGCGATTGGGTTGCGTGTGCCAACGACTTTTGCTGAAGATATCAAACGAAAACATGCTGTTGCATACAGGGAATTGATCCGCGACAACGCCGAACTTGAGCTTTCAGCGGTTGCTGGCAAGGAAAGCAGGAAATGCAGACTTTCAGATCTTACAGAAATAACTGAACCTCGTATGGTTGAACTTCTGGGACTTGTCCGCAAAGAGATCGAGATGACAGGTTTTGCAGACCTTTTGGCAGGCGGTGTCCTCATGACAGGTGGTGGTTCGCTTCTTCCTGGTGTAGCTGAACTTTCTGAACAGATTCTCCGTCTTCCTTCGCGGCTTGCAAATCCACGTAACATTGGTGGTCTTGTGGATGTTGTCAGCAGTCCTGTCTTTTCAACAGGAGTGGGACTCTGTCTTTATGGGTATAAGAGCAATGGTGAGACTAGGATGACGCCGGTTGTCAAAGATGGTGATAAGATCAGGAATGCGATGGGCAACTTTGTCAAATGGGTCAAGGAATATTTTTAGCGCGATTAGAAAAATTTTCATTGGTTATTATTAGTAGATAGAAAAATTTTCACGGGAGGGACATTATGATAGATTTTGTAAAAGACAAGGCTGTTAGCCCTACAAAAATCAAGGTTATCGGAGTGGGCGGTGCTGGCGGAAATGCGGTCCGCAGGATGGTGAGTTATGGGATACGTGGCGTGGATTTCTGGGCCATGAACACGGATATGCAGGTTCTTGAAGATCTACCTGTTCAGAACAAGCTCGTTTTGGGTCATGATACGACACGTGGACTGGGTGCAGGCGCGAAACCTGAAGTTGGCGAGAAAGCGGCTTTGGAAGGTCGTGATGAGATTGAAAAAGCGCTCGTCGGGTCAGATATGATTTTCATCACTGCAGGAATGGGTGGTGGAACAGGAACAGGCGCTTCTCCTGTCATTGCTGAAATTGCAAAGAAACTGAACATCCTGGTTGTGGGCGTCGTAACAACGCCGTTCAACTTTGAAGGTCCGAAAAAAATGGAAGTCGCTGACGGCGGTATCCAGAAACTTGTGCAGCATGTTGACACGCTCATTACCATACCCAACCAGAACCTTTTGAAAATGAACAACGAGAAAAAGACTTTGATGAGCGAGGCGTTTGCCCAGTCTGACGATATCCTCCGCCAGGCTGTCCAGGGAATATCGGATATCATTACAATCAAAGGTGAAGTCAATGTGGATTTCGCGGATGTCAAGACCATCATGGAAAACAGAGGTGGTACTCTGATGGGTCTGGGTGTCGGACAAGGTGAAAACCGTGGGATTGAAGCTGTTGAAAAAGCGATCAACAGTCCTCTGCTGGATAATATTTCTATACATGGCGCAAAAGGAATCATTGTGAATGTGACAGGGACTCAGGACCTGACACTCTATGAAGTTAATGAGATCATCGGCCTTATCAAACGTGAAGCTGATGAGAATGCTCAGATCATTTTTGGAACTGTTCTGGATGAAGGCCTTAAGGATCAGATCCGTGTGACTGTCCTTGCTACTGGTTTTCCCCAACAGGAGCAGAAGACTGAAGAGCTGAAAAAGAAGGAAGACAAGAAAATGGTTTTCACACTCTATGCAGGTTCTGACCTGGACATACCTACTTTTCAAAGGAGAAGAGCAGCTGATTCAAGGCGTTTCAATTTTCCTGTGCATGAGAAATCAAAAGAAGAAGATTTTGACATTCCTACGTTCTTGAGAAGGGAAAACAGGGCTAATTGATGGACAATGAGGTGGAGCTATTCAAATCTCCACCTTGCTGTTCATTTACGGAATGTCAGTATATTGGTTTTTATCCAGGACCAGTTCAGGTAGACATGGATGACCACAAGAGCCATTATGACATAACCGTTCCATTCATGGATCATATAAGCAAAAGAGGGTGGATCTGTCTTCAGTAAGATGATGTTCACAGCCTGAAGTATTATAAGCAGGAACAAAAGGGGATTGATGATTTTCAGGAGTTTCTGTTTGTTCATTTTTCTTTCTTTCCTTCATATCAAGTTGATTTTTTGAAAATGTCAATAACCTATGAATCTGATGTTGCCTTCAGCTATCTTCCTGTAGAACTCGATGTTCTCCTTGTTTTTTCCTGCTGAAATGACCTGGTCCAATCCTGTAAAAAGCATGAAGAATCCCATTGGTTCAAAGATAGAGTAGAGCAGGTTCTGTATGATGAGAGGAGCCTGGATATCATGAACCAGTGAGCTGATGAATATGGATGTTATGGCTCCTGCGAAAATGATATAGCCCCACCGCTGCAAGTATCTGGTCTTTTTGCTTAATGATTCGTAGTTGATGCGGAAATAATCTCTTATCCTTTTTCGGATGGTATCCTCATGCGCAGTGACACGGAGGTTGACAGGTATCATCAGGATCATTTCGAGTTTTCCTTCTGTCGATTCCTTGATCTCCTTTTTTGCGGCATTTATGAAATCATCGGACATGGTCCGTTGCTTGTATGGTCTTGGATCAAAATCAGAAAACACGTCGTCGTATGTATCAAGCCAGATGCTGATCTCGGCCAGCTCAGGAAGTGGTGTTTCTTTTTTTTTTAAGGTCATTATTTGTGCAAGAGGTTTTTTTGACTGTGGTGGAGTTAAACCTTGTGGTTCTTTTTTGTGTGTGGGGGATTGTTCAATGTCAACCATGATGGATCCTTTATGCTGATTGGTTTAGTTGGGGCTTGATTTGACGTGTGCCAAAATGGAGATAAGCGCAGGAAACGATGATAGATCCTATGAACAGGAATGATTCGTCAATTTTTGTTGTCCTGAAAATTGAAAGTACAAGTGTCATGGGCATGCTTGCTGTGACAGCCATCCTGAAAAGCTCTTTCTTGTCCAGACTTCGTCCCTCAGGAAGCATCCTGCCGAAAAGATAGGCTGACGTTGCAACCAATATCTGGTAAAGGAAGAGGAATGCAAGAAGAACAGGGATGGCAACAATCATGAAAAGCACTGTGATGAGAACAAGGGCTTCCTGCATCACTTTTGCAGTGACTACAGCGTTGCCTTTCGCTGAATAGTCCATGGAAGGGATCTCTTTCCCGTTTTTCACATAAAGAGTTTTTTTTGAAAACAGGATCGCCCTTTCATATCCAGATAGTGTTTCAGTTCCTGCTGATGGATCTATGATGACTGCTGTTCCTGTCTTTTCATCATATTTTTTGAAAGGTATTGATCCCTTGCTTAAGGTCAAGATTCCTTTTTCAATCTTGAATTCAGGTATATCATTCATGATTGTGGAAAGCGAAGAACTCCACTCTGTCATTGATTTCGATAGTGTGATGGAAAAGGGAATGCTGCAGATGACAAAGAAAAGGAAGAAGGGTGCGAGCATGCGACCTTTCCAGTTTTTGCATGTATCTATATAGATGTCGCTGGAATAGAAAGGAAGTATGAATAGGCTGAAAAAACCATGTCGTCTCATTGTTATCTCCGATTCCATATTAGCATAAAGACTTCAAAATGTCAAATATCCTGTATGGGATTCTCATCCAATGCTTGCTCTATGGCTTCTGTTACTGTTTCTGAAAGGGGTTCGTCTTTGGATGAGAACCTGTCTATGACTGTGCCTTCGCGGGAAATCAGGAATTTTGTGAAGTTCCATCCGATTTTCCCACCCCAGTCTGGGTTTGCTGTCCTGTCTGTAAGCCATTCAAACAGAGGATGTTTATCTTTTCCTTTGACTTCGGTTTTTTCAAACATGGGGAATGTGATCTTTTGTTCTTTGCCACAGAGCCGTCCGATTTCGCTGTTAGACAATGGTTCCTGGTGGAAACTGTCAGATGGGAAACCGAGAACAACCAGTCCTTTTTCTTTGTATATGTTGAACAGTTCTTCAAGTTTCATGAGTTGGGAAGAAAAACCGCACTTGCTTGCCGTGTTCACTATCAGGAGCACTTTCCCTTTAAAATCTGCCATGGACATTTTTTTTCCCTCTATTGTTGTTGCTTCATAACCATGGAGCGTCAGTGGATATTCCTTGCTCTCTGTTTCCGGTGTTTGAGACATCTTTTGATCCTTTTGTATCATTTTTTTATGCCATATTATACTCATTTTTTATCCTTATAGCAAGGTAAAAAGGAGGGGTATTTCCCAACTGTTGACGAATCGCTTATGTGGAGTTATCTTTCTTTACTAATGGATTTCCTTGAGATCTGTTATATGAGGGTGAAACCATGGGTAAAAGCAAAAAGAAGGAATCCTCAAGAAAAACATCTGTTGTTGCTTCCTTGGAATTGGCTGCAGATCTGAAAAACCTCGCTGTTTTGAGGAATGCGGTTGACAGGATTGGTACGGATTATGACTTGGCCCCACGCCAGGTGACACGTATGAAACTCTGTGTGGACGAGGCTTTTTCAAATATCGTATGGCATGGGTTCAAAGGGAAAGGAGGCAAGACTCCTGTGACTGTTGAATTCAAAAAGGGAAAAAAGGATTTTACTGTCATTTTTCGTGATCGAGGTGTTCCGTTCAGGATGAACCTGAAAAAACTTACCTGGCCTGACCTTGAAAAATATATTGAAATGGGAAAGAAAGGCGGATTGGGTCTGGTTTTGATGAAAAAGTTTTCTGATCACCTGGACATAAAGAACAAAGATGGTATCAATATCCTTTCACTCAAATATAAATTGAAAAGATGAGCAATAAAAAAGCCCTCCAGCTGGAACATCCATGTCTGGTTCGATGTGCCTGTACAGTTCGCGCATGAAAGCTTGGCAGAAGCGCATCACTGCATTGTCTGATTTTCCTTTGGGATCGAAGTCTGAACCGCCTTTGCTACCGCCCTTGGGGAGTGTGGTGGTGGTCGTTTAATGACCATTTTTTTTATATAGATGTTATTTTTTCAATTTCTCGAAGGAGTGTTGGGATAATTTCGTCGGTCGGAATCCTGGCAACAATCTCACCTTTTCTGAAAAGCATAGCCTCTTTTTTGTTTCCAGTAATTCCAATATCCGCATCACGGGCTTCTCCTGGCCCGTTTACCACACATCCCATGACAGCGATTTTTATAGGTTTCTTGACATGCAGTGTCTGCTCTTCTATGAATGTCGCTATCTTTTCTACATCGATTTGCGATCTTGCGCATGTCGGACAGGATATGATTTCCACACCTTCCTTCAGAAGATGGAGGTCTCGTAGGATCTGCCTGGCTGCGATGACTTCCCTGACTGGATCAGTGGAAAGTGAGACGCGCATCGTGTCTCCTATCCCATGATAGAGAAGGATGCCAAGTCCGATTCCGCTTTTGATTGATCCGGAAAAGGCTGTTCCTGCCTCTGTGATTCCTATATGAAGGGGATAATTCCTTTCCTTTGACATGATCTTGTATGCTTCAACTGTTGTCAGTATGTCAGTCGATTTTAGTGAGATTTTAATATCTGTGAAATTCAATTGTTCGAGTATCTTGATGTGATGAAGCGCGCTTGCTACAAGTCCTTCTGCTGAATTCGCATCATACTTAGACCTGTCTATGCTTCCCCCATTCACTCCTATGCGGATAGGAACTTTTTTTTCTTGTGCCATTCGCACGACCAGCTCTATTTTTGACTGGTCTTTGATGTTGCCAGGATTGAGCCTCAAACCATCAACGCCGCCTTCAAGCACTTCCAAGGCTAGATTGTGGTCAAAATGGATATCTGCAATAACTGGAATTTTTACCTTTGGGCGGATGAATCTGACTGCTTTGGCTGATTCCATGTCTGGAATTCCAAAACGGATGATCTGGCATCCTGCATCAGCAAGCTTGTTGGTCTGTTCTATAGTCGCATGGATGTCGTTTGTTTTGGTGTTGGTCATTGACTGTATGGAGATGGCCGATCCTCCACCAATGGCAATATTTCCAATCTTGACCTGTTTTGTCTTAATTCGGGGCGTCATGGAATCTCCTGGATGAGAGCTCTTTGAAATGTCTAATATACTGGAAAAACAATATGATGTCAAACATGTTTGTGGCCATAC
>DYKD01000041.1:0-20731 GCA_020722765.1 Brevinema andersonii
GGCGTTCCCAATCGAAAAATGTCATTTTTAAATAAAAGGATTCTTTATTGCTGGACAAAAAGAAGGGTTATTGAAAAATGAGGTGGATAGGAGTATATTGGAAGAAAATAAGAATTGATAGAGGTTAGATGTATAAACGAAAAGTTCTGATTCTTGGGGCAGGCTCTGCAGGTCAGATGATTGCAGACGATATGATAAATGATGTGGTATTGTCAGAAAAATATGAGATCGTCGGATTTCTTGATGATAATGAGAGTATTCATAATATTCTTGGTTGTCCTGTTTTGGGCAAGATTAGTGATTTGAAAATGGTTGTTGACAGATTTCAAGTGGAAGAAGTGATAATCGCCATACCGTCTGCTGAAAGTAATGTGATCCGTGGAATAATAAGACTTTTCGACCAGACGGCAGTGAAAGTTCGGATTGTGCCAGGAACCACTGAAATTATAGAAGGTAAAGTTGGATATAAGAATGTCAGGATATTTGATCCTGTCGATCTATTAGGGCGTGAGGAAATAGGCTTTAAAGAGAGGGATTTGCAAGATGTTTATAATGAAAAAACGATTTTTGTGACAGGAGCAGGGGGGTCGATTGGATCGGAAATATTGTCGCAACTTCTTTCATTGCCAGTGAAGAGGGTTATTGCATTTGGTCACGGTGAGAATTCTATCCATACTTTGATAACCAAGCATAATGACGAGAGATTCATTTATGTTATAGGAGATATAAGGGATTACAAAAAGATCTCAAGGGAGATGGCCCGATTCAGACCAGATATGGTTTTTCATGCGGCAGCTCATAAACATGTCCCCTTGATGGAGCATTATCCTGATGAGGCTGTGAAAAACAATATTATCGGATCTTACCAGTGCATGAAAGCGGCAATAAGAAACAGAGTGAAGCAGTTCATTTTTGTTTCTACAGATAAAGCTGTTAATCCGACATCCATCATGGGAGGAACAAAAAGAATCGCAGAAAAGATTGCCCTTTCGTTAGGACGGATTCAGAAGACAACCAGATTTCAAATTACCAGATTTGGAAATGTTCTAGGCTCGCGTGGTAGTGTTGTTCTCCTTTTTAAGGAACAGATTGAAAACGGTGGACCTGTTTGTGTGACTCATCCTGAGGTAACGCGCTTTTTCATGTCCATCAGGGAAGCTGCTAGATTGGTGATCAAGGCTGGTACGATTGACTCAGGAGAAATATTTACGTTGGATATGGGGCAACCGGTCAAGATTATGGACCTAGCACGGAATATGATAAGATTGTCTGGAAACGATATTGAAAAAATAGGAATAAGGATCACCGGATTGAGGGCTGGGGAAAAACTGTATGAAGAGGTATTGACAGAAGACGAGTCGCTGGTAAAAACAAAATATGACAAGCTTTTTGTCTCCACAATGCCACAAAAGGCGATTTCCCTCCTGGAGATATTCATGTTGTTATTACAGTTCAAGAGGGCATCTCAAAAAATAGATAAAGAACGAATTAGGCATCTGATTAGGAAGTATGTGCCTGAGTTTGCAAATTGAGACGATTTGTGTAAATGGAGGTTTCAGTGAAATTGAAATCACTTTCTAATACTGGGTTATCGATAATTTTAGTGTCGAGCTCATATCCGACTGATAAGAATCCCGTCTCAGGTCCGATTGTCCCGGTTTATGCTAAGACACTGGTTGCTTTAGGGTGTTCAGTATATCTGCTTATTCCCAGACGTGAAGGGAAGCCTTGTCCTGTAAAAGGGGTAACGATAATTGAATATGGCCAGGGTGAAATGCAGAAGTCATTCACATCTCACAGTTTTCTCAATTTTGGAAAAACTATCAGTTTGATAAGACTTCTTTTTGAAGGACGTAAGAAGTTAATGGAACTCGCTTCCAGGATAAAACCGGATATGATTATGGCTTTATGGGCTATTCCTTCAGGATGGTATGCGTATGAAGTGAAAAAGACTCTTGGGTTTCCATATACGGTCATAAGTTTGGGTTCAGACATTCATACGTGGTCTCATTATCCCTTTGTGGGAAGTTTGATAAGGAAGGTCTTGAGAAAATCTGATTTTCTATTTGCAGATGGTTATTCCCTGGCTGATTTAGCAAAGAAGATTTCCGGAAAAGGTTGTCAATTTTTTCCGACGACAATCATCTCGAGAAAGATCTTCATGAGAAAGGCGGATACTATAGGACAGGTGTATAGATTTCTGTTTGTAGGAAGATTGGAAAAAGTGAAAGGAGCAGATCTTTTGATTCCGGCTTTTGCAGAAGCTTGTAGAAAGACTGAAATACCGATTACTCTCACGGTAGTTGGAGATGGATCCTTGATGTCCATAATGAAGAAACAGGTAGAAGACTATGGGCTTGAAAAAAGCATAAGCATGGAAGGAGCAAAGAATGCAGAGGATGTTGCAAGATATATGAAAAAGTGTCGTTGTCTTCTCATTCCTTCCAGGAAAGAGAGTATTCCCATGGTATTTTCAGAAGCATTAGCTTATGGAATGAGAATCATAGCTTCGGATGCTCGGGGAAGTGATTTCAAGAGATTTTCAGGAAAGTTCAAGGTGCTCAAGGTAGTGGAAAGAAATGATGTAAACTCCCTGTCTGAAGCGATTGTTTCTTATGTTTCCGGAGGAGAAGTTTGGTCACTACAGGATCGTAACAAGATAATGGAAATATTCAATGTAGATCTTGCTTGTAAGAAATTTCTCAAATCTATTCATTCGAGATAGGTTGGTTCTTTGTTTTTGAAAGCATGTTTTTAAGAAGGAAGAGGCTTGTTATTCCTAAAGATAGATCAACAGTCATAGAAACAATTCTGATCAATAGTGGTATTAACAAAGCGGTAGAATCTAATCCGCTTTTTTGTAACATAAGGTACATCAAGCTTTCTCTTATACCGAACCCCCCAGGTGAAAAAAATGCTAAAAAACTGACTACGTCGGTTAATACCAGTGTAGCAGCAACATTAAGTCCATTAACTATGGATAAGTGGATTCCTGCTCCATTAATGATAACCCAACCACCAAAACCAAAAAATGCTGCAGAAAATATGTAAATAGAAATTATTTTCAGTAAGGTTGTTTTTTTAATCGGAACGATAACAATTTCACGTTTAATGGTTTTTTTAATCAAAAAAGATAATAAACCAAGAGTTGAGTTAGAAAAAAACAGAAGTATCAATAAAGATATTGATGAAAGTAAAAGAATTATACATATCATGTTGCGCCATAAGGGCATAGTAAAAAAAAGCACAGAAGCACTGAAAAAAATGCTACCAAACAGCGTTCCAATGGTATTAATTAATCCTACATAAAGTACAAGAGATTTGCTATACTTTTTGGATGACATCCATAATATTTGAAGGCCATATACCCAGATTTTACCTGGTATATATTTTGCTAAACCACTTGAATTAAAAACAGCTATTGAGGAGAGCATACTAATTTTAATATGTGTTGATGAATCAATAGTGTATTTCCAGGCAATGGTAGAAAGAAGATATGAGAACAACATAAGTAGATAAGCCAGAAAAACTAATGGTATACTAAGCGTTAATTGAATCTGTTTAATCTGATTCCATTGTCGGAAAAATTCATGGAAAAAGAAAAGAACTATTATGCTTATGACAACTAAAAAAACAAGCCTCTGAAAATTTTTCATAATTTGAAAATTATTTTAATTAGCATTCGAAATCCTTTTAATTTTTTTATTAAATCATTAAGGCTTCGGATAGCAAGAATTTGTTCCAAAAAATGTCCGTCCTTTAGTTGAAATTTGGTTTCCCAATTTCTTTGCTTAAGTTAGGCAACCTCCTTCGATTCGTCAAGTTTTCCGAATCTTTTTTTCTGATCTTCTTGCATCGCTTTTTTTAGATCAGGTAAATATTTATAGCCCCTGACACATCGCAATCGTTTTTCAGCTTCAAGTGCAGATGCCACCATCCAGCGTTTCCTCATGTCATTCCCTTTCCATCGTTTTACCCGTTTCATCATATTTCCAGTGATACTGAACATGCTCTCAAGAGGGTTAGTGCTCATCAATGTCTTGCTGAGTTGTTTATGCAAATTGAATTTTAGGATTGTGCAGGTTTCTTCCAGCCCTTCCAGCATGCTGGCCGAAGCATCTAGATTGATCTCTCCAAGAACAATTTTTTTGCCAGAACTGTTGATTCCTATAGCTGCCAGCATCATTTCTCCACTCACTGGTGTTCAGTCAAAAAAAAATAACAAGCATATCCTCATGCTCCAGTCTTCGTTCTCCGAATTCCCTGAGTTTTTTTTGGTCATGGCCTTAAAAGCATCAGAAATAGCTGATTTCTTTATGGACAGTCTTTCTGCGGCATGTTCGATGACCTGGTCATACTTCCGAGTACTTACGCCTAAAAACATGGACATAATGCCTATGCTTATGTCCAGACACCCTCCGTGAAGGGCTTCTTGGATTATTTGGTGAAGCCGATTTGGGTCAATACTGTCTAGAAAATGATTTCCTGGATATTTCTTAAGATTCATAAGATCGTCAGCAATTGACTTTTCACTCGTCTGATGATAGCCTTTAAACATGGCGGTTCTCCTTTAAAAAGATTTGATTATCTTGAGGATAATACCTCAATGGGAAACCGCTTACTTTTTCAAGAAGGAATTTCAACTAAGACTCGGACATTCTCGAA
The DNA here is from genome assembly GCA_020722765.1 of Brevinema andersonii. Lineage (GTDB taxonomy): Bacteria > Spirochaetota > DYKD01 > DYKD01 > DYKD01 > DYKD01. Next base: position 4,666 of record DYKD01000041.1, read on the forward strand.
ATATTTCAACAGGTTCTATTTTTTTTCAGCACAATCTCAGATTTCCTGAAAATCAATCAAAGATATTTTATGATCAACATTGTATTTAAAGTGATTGTAGAAACCTTGATGCTATACGCCAACCTTTCCATGTTTGGAATTACTGTAGACTTCTCAGTGTTGCTTTCCGTATATAATCTTAATAGGATCATTTCCCTCGTGCCTTTTACAATTGGAGGACTCGGGGTCTTAGAGGGTGGAGTGAGTCTCATGCTTAAATCTCTTGGATACAATTACAATATGATTCTTAGCTCCATGATCACTCTTAGGATACTTACCTTCGTAGTGATAGGAATTTTGTTCATATTCGTGATCTGGGGGAAATCTGGAAATATGGAATCATCTTTTCGTAATGACATAACCAACATGAAGCGATGGAAGTCGAAATTTGGAAAAAATCTGGTCGCCAAGTGAAAAAAAAGAGATAACCCAAGACTGTATTTTCCTGTTTCTAATAACTAGACAAAAAAGAACAAGAAAAAGCATAAAAAATGAAGTGATGGGAAACCGACGTTGATCCACAATCTTTCCTCCAATCCTATTAACAACAGTCTCAATTTCTCCTTCATTAAAAAGCAGTCCACCCGTATTTATATGTTTTGGATTTATCAGTTGTTTTATCAAATCAAACAACCCAAAACCATTAAGGAACTGCGTTCCTATTCTGCTATTTTCTATCAGGATTAAACTTCCATTTTTCTTCAATTTGTCCAGCAATTCACGGAGAATACGTTCATGATTCTCGCGTTTAGCATAAAATAAAACTGTTACACAAATAATATGATTGTACAATCCCAGATTTTTGGGGAGCTTTTCGAGAGTACCTACAAACGCCTTTTGCCCGGTATTTTTCATATATAATCGCGTATAATTCCGGCTAATATCCACACCAACTGTTTTTGTTGTAGGAAATTTTTTAAGCAGGGCTGTGGAAATTCTCCCATACCCACATCCAACATCCAAAATGCGCATTGATGAATGGGGGATGATTGAAGAAAAAATGAAATGCTTATGCCATCGATCCAAATATTCATTAATAATATCCGGAAGATTTTGAAATAGCACGCCTTTTTTAGAATTGCCGAAAAGCTGGCTACGTTTTTCCCATAATTCTGATGCGTTTGTTTTTGTTGCAATGTTATTTGTTTTATTTTCTTTCATAATACTATTCAAGTCCTTCATACATATCGAATAACATTCCAAAGGATAGGCTGATAAAGCCCATTATCAGGAATATCGCATCAACAGTGGCTTGTGGTCCTGTCACGCCGTGGCCTGAAAATTGCCAATAAAGAAGAATGATGCCCCATATCAACCCTATTGGTAGCAAGAGAATTCCAAGTATGTAAAAGAAGAGCAGTGGATGGAAATCTCTGAAGAGGTATTTTTTGAAAAGCCGCCAGAAGAATCCCCTTAACAGCATGGGAGACACCTTGAGAAAATAGTTGAACCCCTTTATCTGTGATTGTCTTTCACCTTTAAGATAGATGGCTCTTCTGGGAATGTCCTTTACCCGCAATCCATAAGCATTCAGTCTTATCATGAAATCCATGGGATAACCATACTTTTTCCAAGCCTTATTCCAGTTTACCATTTTGATAGCATGGGCTGTGATGGCCGTATAGCCATCAACGACATCATATATCTTGTAATATCCGGAAGCTATCTTTGTAATAAGGGAGATAATAGCATTTCCTAGCTGTCTTATCTTTGGCATATCTTCAAAGACATTGCCTTCAATTAAAAACCTATTGCCTTTGGTATAATCAGCCTTGCCATCGATGAGCGGATCCAGGAAATTCGTCACCTGTTCAAGGGGCATCTGGAAGTCACCACCTACGACAACAGCAATGTCATATTTGTCTTCCACGCTCCGGAGATAGCCTGTGATGATTCCTTGTCCAACACCTTTGTTCTTCTCGTGGTTTATAAGTGTTATCCTTTTATCTTTTTTGGAGATATCCAAGACTACATCGGCAGTATTGTCTGTTGAACAGTCATTGACCACGTATATCCTGTCAATCATTTTCGGGACATTTTCCAGTGTTGGTTTGATAAGCCTCTGTTCATTATAGGCTGGAATAACAAGTGATATTCTTTTTTTCCTATACATCCATTTGCCTCTCAGTTTTTTGGTGGTCTATAAATTAGTCGTCTTCACTATCAACGTAGGATACCCCTTCGGTGAGGAAGTTTCCCTATAAATTAGAATGAAATTTTTCGGATTTTTCTGCATCACAGGCACTATCCTGTTGTAACCGTCAGGTAAAAAAGCGTCTATAATCACATATTTCACTTTGTTGTTTTTATAATACTCTAAGGTGTCTTTTTCAAAGGCAAGTAAATCAAAATTTTGACTGAAAATCATATACCTGTCAAATTTGTCCGCATTATAAAAATGGATGCTCTTTCTTCCTGCCCATATATAGGCTAAGCCACTTTTCCTGTTGGCTATGACTGCATCTTTCGGTGTATTCTTGTTTATCCATGAACAAGCATTGACAAAATCCTTTATTGGAGGGCTGAATGGATTTTTTGCATTATAGACAGCGTTCGTATTCATGGAGAATTCGAAGATAAGGAGAAGCAATAAGGGGATTGAAACAACCCAAAGTTTAGTCCTGTTTGTTGCCAGGGTAGAGAACTTGAATCTTTCTGAAATGATTGCTGATAAAGAAATAAGACCTTTCAAGAAGAAGAATAGGATGAAGGGAATAAGAGGGTAGTAGTATCTTGAAAAGACCATTCTATCAAGGGTTGCACCACCCCAGGAATAGATGATGATGATAATCAACGAAAAAAAGAATATCACAGAAAGGCCAATTGCTTTTTTAGTTCCCTTATGAATGAGAGGCAACAAGACCACCAAGAGAATGAGGATGTTCAGAATAAGATTGCCGGAATAGTCAGATCTATCTGGATTACCAGCAATCTTTTGCGTAATAACCAGGATTGTGTCTGTTACAGATTGAAAATTGAACGTTTTGATTCCATCTAAGAGAAGCTTTATATAGTATTGTACGAATGACTGTTGGGAAAAAGTGTTAGCGCCTTGCTGAACAAGTCCCAGTTTCTCATTGAGTTCCTTAAGATGGCTTGAGTAGGCAAAATAGGAAGCGAAAAAGAGACCTGTGAATAAGATGAAAAGGAACGCTTCTTTCCAACGTTTTCTAATCAGTAGAAATAAGGCTATTGTGCCGGGAAGAACTATGATAGCTTCACGTACTGTGAATGCGAAGAATGCCAGGAAAGCGATTCCCATCACTATCAGAATCCTCTGCCAAGATAGTTTGGAATCTATATCAAGATATTTTTCTGTCAGGAAAAAGAGAAGAAATATGAAAAAGAAGGCAGAGCTTTCTGTCATGGAAATAGAAGAAAAATGGATAACTTGAGAATGCAGGGCAACTGTTATCAAAAGAATGACAAGAAATTCTTTTTCTATCTTGTTTTCAAAAAATCTATACATGAAGTAGAGTCCACCGAAAACAGAGAGGAGCGGGAGTAGCTGGACTCCCACAGCATTATTGATTCCAAAAAGAAGAATGAACGGAATGTTGAGGATGGAAAAACCGATACTTTTAAGAGTCGCTTCAAAAGGTTCATTTGGCATCCACATGTTTCTGAATCCCAATCCGTCAATCATCGCTTTTGCTCTGGTAAGATAGGCGGCATTGTCACCGTTCAATTCCATGACAGGGTAGAAAGATATGATATAGACATAGAGAGTGAACACACCAAGGATTCCCCAGAGTATGATTTTGGTCTTTTTTTGTAGGAAAGGAAATACGCCTTCATAAAAAAGAAAAGCAGCTATGTTGAAAATGAGGATATATGCAAAAAGCTGGAAGGGGGCACTATAGGAATTGTAAGCCTGTTCTGCTGTCACTTTACTGATGAGTATGATTGTTAGGATAATTTGTGATATGATAAAGAGAGGAGAGAATTTTAAAGAGGTTGTGTTTTTACTCATTTGTTACCTGTTTTTTTAGTCCTGCTTCTGTTTTTTCAAAACTGATACCGCAGGAGCATTTCAAATTATTATCTGATAACCGCAGTCCGCATTCACAGATATAACCGATCTGCTTGGCAGGATTTCCCACAACAAGCGCATAATCTGGCACATCCTTTGTGACTACAGCTCCAGCACCAATAAACGCTCCCATGCCTATGGTGTGGCCACAGACGATTGTTGCATTGGCTCCAATGGTGGCTCTCTTTTTGACTATGGTTTTCTTATATTCGTTTTTCCGTTCAATATGGCTTCTGGGATTCACCACATTTGTAAAGACACAGGAAGGTCCGCAGAAGACTTCATCCTCAAGAACAACATCTTCATATATGGATACATTGTTCTGAATCTTGACATGGTCACCAATCACTACGTTCTTGTCCACAAAAACATTTTGGCCGAGGTTGCAGTTTTTACCGATCTTGGCTCCTTTCCGGATGTGGCAGAAATACCAGATTTTGGTGCCATCCCCGATCTCGACATTTTCGTCGACGTAAGTTGATTCATGCACAAAGAATCTCTTTTCCATCAGGTTTCCTTAGGTGTCCGCCCAGTTGATATGAGACCGATTAAAAATAGTTAAAAAGCTTTGAATTGTCCAAATTACGATATTATGAATTCGGATAGATTGTCTAAGTTTGTGGGTAATACAGGTAAAACCATTATACTTCCTTAAGATATTCTGCCATTCCTAAAATAGTTTCTTTATTTAAAATTTTAAGTTCGCTCTTGTCTTCAATAAGTTTCTGAACGTCTTGCTTTGCCATAGAGAGGTCTTTTTGTCCAAGTCGGTCTAAAAAGAAATTGTAAAAGGACCCTTTTGTCCAGAGTAGTGGTTGATTTTCAGTCTGCAGAATTGCATTTTTTAAAAGAGGAAGGTTTGGAATTACTCGTTTACCAAGATACCATATGAGATCATAATAATCTCTTCCTTTCATGTATTTTCTGTAAAAACAGGCATGAAGTTTGGTTGCAAACATGGAAGAGAGATCAAATGTCATTAATGCCATCATGACTGGTTCCGTTATTGTGATGACTTTATTAACCCCTCCTGCAGGAGGATTTGTGTCAATTTCTACCTTGATGTGAATCTTTTCTCCTTTGCCGCTTCCAATATCCATTTCTGCGGGTAGACCTGGAAATCGGGCAAAAAAACTGTTGACATTTTTAAGGGTATTGACTTTTGCTATTTCTGTCTTGATTCCTATGTTGTTTAATCCTGAACCGATTTCGTCTGACATTTTAGGAAAATGAAATCCTTTTGGATTTATCAGGGAAAGATCGATATCCTCACTAAATCTTCTTATTCCATATATGACACGTAAGGCAGTCCCACCAGTAAAGGCTATTTGTTTGAAATGGTCTTTCTCAAACATGATTTTAAGGATCATCTTTTGCAAGAATTCACGTGTTCGGTTAAGCCGAGTTTCTATGTCGTGGACTGTTTCCAGCTCCTTTTTTAGAATATCAATCATGATCCAAATACCTCCTTGACACATTTGGTAAGTGTTTTGTTGTTATAGAGAGCGGTCCATTGAAAAATATTTTTTCTTTTGAATTTAGAAAGATTGTCAATTCTATATGATTCCATCAGGACGTTTTTAGGATTTCTACGAAATCTGTCCTTATCAAGATAAAGCAGGTCGACAATTGCTTTTTCAGGTTCTGCCATAAGAAAGGTTCCTCCCCATGTTTCTTTGATGCGAATGAATCCACGGAAGACATGAGGACGGATTGTTCGGAATGTGAACTTTCCAAAAATATTGTTGAAAGAGGCTGTTTTTCTAGTAGTAATACAGGTAATATCTGAAATGCGGTCAGGGATAAATCCATGGAATGAAAGAGCAGATTCAAGGCTGATATAGGAGGGGAAATAGATTTCAGCGCTGAGAGTCCATCTCGAGACTTTTTGGCGTCGTTCTGTCTCATCAAGAATATAGAGCCCACGTTTCAATCGGATGATTTTGCCAGATTTCTCCCAACGCGATAGCTGGTTTTTAAAGGATTGATCAAAAGTGTCGTGAAGTTTTAGAAGATGGTCGCTGATGACAGGCATGTCAATTACAGATTTCTTAAAATCAGTCCAATTCATATCGTTTCTCTTAATAATCATAAATAGGTATTAAAAGAAATATATAAAAAATATGAGGGAAAGTCAAATGGGGGAATCTTTTTATTTCAAAATAATTCTGCCATTTGCCCCATCGCATCCTCCGGACAGCCGTACTTGCAGGGGCGAGTCAGATATTATTTTTTTTGTTAAAAACTGTCATTTTTTGACAGTTTCGTTCATAAATATTGACTTTTTTGTTTTTTTTTATATTAAATTTAGTGAGAACTGGTTTTTTGATATTTTAGGTGATGTTATGGATTTACTTTCCACGCTGAAAGAAAAAGCACCTGCAGATGTGTTTACTGACTTATTTTTAAAAAATCTTATCCCTAGTACTGACAATAGGCGGTTTGGGCTGGTAAAAAGATGGATCAAGAAAGGTGAGATCATTCAATTGAAACAGGGCATTTATCTGCTGGTCGAAAAGAACAGGAAAAGGGGAGTGAATCTTTTTCAAATCGCGCAAATCCTTTATGAACCTTCCTACATCAGTCTTGAATCTGCCCTTTCCTATCATGGTTGGATTCCTGAAGCTGTTCTTTCTATTTTGACAGCAATAAAGAGTCCTTTTTCTCTTACCCTTGACTTTTAACAACTACCTAAGTATATTGAGTGAAAGGAGAATGACATGAGTGGTCGAATAACCATCAATCCCTCTGTTTGTCATGGAAAACCGACCATCACCAACACACGAGTTCTTGTCAGTAATATTCTTGTAGATTTGGCAAATGGAAATGGTTTTTCAGATATAAAATCAAACTATCCGAACATATCAGATGCGGATATCAAAGCTGCATTGGAATTTGGAAGTCAATGGGCAAGTTTTGACATAATTCAGCAGGATGTTGCTTCACTTTGACCTTCTTTATAGATGATAATATCCCTCTATCTATAAAAACAATAGTAGAAGCCAAAATCCATGAAAACGTAATAATAAAAGGAGTAGCTTCATGATCAAGATAGGACTTGTAGGATGTGGGCGTATCTCAAAAAAACACTTGGAAGCGATTTCCACAATCCCTGAGTTCAAACTTACTGCTGTGTGTGATTCGGACCCGAAAGCCCTCCAAGAAACCTTGCAGAAAAACCCGGTCCAAGGATATACTGACTACGCCGAGTTTCTCGAAAAAGCGGATATGGATATTGTGGACATCTGTACTCCCAGCGGACTTCATCCTTTCATGGGGATGGAAGCTGCCAAAAAAGGATACCATGTCATCCTTGAAAAACCCATGGGGCTCAGCTATAATGCCTGCTTGAACCTGGTTGAATACTGTGAACAGAACAATAGACAGCTTTTTGTCGTAAAGCAGAACCGTTATAACTCTCCTGTCCAGATTCTCAAAGAAGCGATTGTAACTGGCCGATTGGGAAAGCTCATCACTTGCAATACTACAGTTCGCTGGAGAAGGACACAGGAATACTATAATCAGGCGAAGTGGCGGGGGACATGGGAATTTGATGGTGGCGTCCTTATGAACCAGGCTTCCCATCATGTTGATCTTTTACTCTGGTTGGGTGGAGAAGTGAAAAGCGTCTATGCCAAAGCAAAAACATTTACTCATAAAATCGAAGTTGATGATACAGCCACAGTCATGCTAGAATTTGAAAATGGGTGTCTGGGAACCATTGAAGCGACCACATGCACAAGCCCAGTTGATTTTGAAGGATCCGTAACTTTCCTTGGTGAAAATGGATTAGTACGCATTGGAGGATTTGCTGTAAACAGGATGGAAGCATGGAAATTTATGGAAAGCAAGCCCAACGAAGAAGAGGAAGTGAAACAGTTCAATTACAATCCACCGAATGTCTATGGTTTTGGTCATAACCGATATCTTAAAAATGTGGCAAATACATTGCTTGGGAAAGAGAAATCTATGACAAACGGCAGGGAAGGATTGAAGACATTAAAACTCCTCCTGGCTATCTATGAATCTGTGAAACAGAAGAAGGAAATTGTTCTCTCAGAATATAATCCGACGGATTAGAAGAAATTCAAGGCAAGGTGCTGAGAAAGAGATGTGATGGACAAATCCGAATTCCCTCTTTGGTTTTGATGTCCTTTCCATCTTCCAGGGTAATTTGCCAGCACTCTGCCTCTGGGTAAAGTCTTTTTAATCTTTCCAAAAGCGAAGAAGGATACCGATCCGCGCTCTTACATTCAATGAAGGCAAAGGGTTTCTCGTTTTCCAACATTACAAAATCGACTTCTCGGCCACTGGTTTCACGGAAATATCTGATTTCAACATTCCTTCCTTCTGTGTCCTGAATATACCAGCACCATTTAAGAAGATGGCATGCCACCAAATTTTCAAATCGTGCGCCTTGGGATTCAACCAATGTCCAATCAAAATGGTAATGTTTGGCCTCTTTCTTGACAGCTCTTATATGAGGAGACCCAAAAGGATAAATGCGAAAAACATAATAGAGATTTTCAAACATTGTTATCCATCTTGTGACTGTCTGATGGGAAACCAGGATATCTTCTCTGACAGAATTAAGCGATAAAGGCGAACCTACTAGACGAGGAAGCAGAATGGACATACGCTCTGCCAAACCCACTTCCTGGATGTTTTCTGTATCCCGTAAATCATATTGGATGACCCGAGACCTATATTCACGAGACCAAATCCTGGATTCGGTCACTGATTGAGCCATGAATGGTTCTGGAAAACCACCATACGTCATAAGATCTAAAACAGTTTTATGATTTATCTTCCCCAATTCAGTCAATGTGAATGGCATGAGCCTGTAATAACGATATCGTCCCTGTAGAGAATCGCCACCCTTTTTAAAAAGATCTAATCTTGAGCTTCCTGTCACCAATATCTGAAGTTCGTCGCCTCTGCTGTCAAATAACCCTTTTACAACCTGTCGCCATCTGGAATATTTATGAATCTCATCAAGCAGGAGATAACCAGGAGAGGCCTTGAAATTCTCATCCATTATGGTTTCCCTATCTTTGGCGACATCCCAATTCAGATAGGAATCCCCTTTGTTTTTTTTTGTCAACCCGGCAAGATTGAGAGCCATGGTTGTTTTACCGCATTGGCGAGGTCCACCAATAAAAACCATCTTCTTCTGCAAATCCTGTTTGATTCGTGTTTCTATGGAACGGTTAACATACATGAGTTTTTTAACCACCATCGTAATTTAAACATGATCAATTTCCGATACAGGTAAAATTACTCTCATTAGGCTAGCATGTCAAATTTTTAAAATAAGAGGAAATCCGACTTAAAACCGAAGTTATACTGGTATTCCAACTTCCCATCCAAAGCGTGTCCCCGTAATTCCACATGAAAGAGAGTCGTATCTCCTATCTTTTTCTCTTTCCTGAATCCAAAGAAGAAATAACCGTCATCACACTGATACAAAGAATTACCCTCTTCAGAAATAAATCCATGGCCTTTCCAATAATCACCATAGATCCGAAAGCCAGCTATGACAGTATACAATTCAACTTTAAATCCATTCCCCGCTGTTGTCAATGCAGGAACAGCGCGATTGACCACATTCTTACCTGTTATATAATGCGCTTTCCAACCGATCTGATTCAACACTGAAAAAGGCAATGGGTATTGATTATCAAAACCGACCGCCAAAGCAAGATTATCTGACACAGGTCCAGTATGATAAAGCTGCCCGCCATGATGACTGATATAAGTTTGAATCTCAGAGGTGATCAATGGAATAGGAATCGTAAACCTTGTTCCAAAATCGAAATACTCCCTGTATGCTGGAGTATTGAGAAGATTCCAGTTGACCCAGAAATCCTGCGTGAAGTGTTTCCAATTTTGCCTTATCTGGAATCCATATTCATTGGGACGGAGATAATCGTATTCTTCAGAATAAAGAGCATCAAGCAAACCATGCCTGTTTGAACTGACCAGATTTCCAAAAATGAACTGGAATTTGTCCTTGCCTTCAGACCATGTCAACCTGAGAATGGGCGCAAGATCCCTGATGTAAGGCTTGTCCCCATACCAAGCATCCAAATAGATTCCGGTTCTAAAAGAGATTTTTTCATCTGTATCATATTGAACCCAGGATGAGAGGCTATTCCCTAGATACGTCCCACCCGTTCTCCACTTGTTAAAAAATTCAGTATTATCAGCATAAAAGATGGGAGTGACATGTCCGGACCAGGAAGCAAGAAGAGGGAGAGCGCATAAAAGAATCAAACAGGTTTGTTTTGCAATTTTCATCATTTCCAATATATCATCTCTTTCCTAAAAACTTAACTTTCATCCCTTCTTCAACTGCATGTTTCTCACACCATCCCTGGTTCACTTCCAAAGCATATAAGGATGGCCTGACAGGACTGTGATAAACATTAGCTTCAAACGGATACATCTTTTTGATGGTTACAATCTTGAAATCCTTATCTATAAAAAGGATATCCAGCGGTATGGCTGTATTCTTCATATAAAAAGACGGTATGAGAGGCTTCTCGAATACAAACAGCATGCCTGCGTTTGAAGCCAGCGTTTTCCTGAACATGAGACCTACTGAACGGGTCTTGTCCGTATCTGCAATCTCGATATCAACTATAGATTCATTGATACGGACTTGGACAGGAGCCGTTGCTGTATTGTTGCAGGAAAACAGGGAAAAAACATGCAAACATATAAAAAGAGAAATTACTGATTTCATTTACGTAATATATCTTGAAACAGGTAACTTTGTCAAAAATAAATAATGGACCTTGTCCTCATGTTGGTTGCCATGGGATAAAACATATCATGTTCATGTGTCTGCATCTTTTAATGTCATTCGGTCATTTTAAACGGATTTTTATCCTTGCGGTCAGGACAACTCTCTTTTTGCCCGTTATGTTAATTTCCATCCTTCTCTTGCCGATAATTATATCATGAACAACAAAGATACTTTTTATTACCTCAAATGGACAAGGTTTACAGAACCCTTCACTGATGACGAAAAACAGGATCTTGTCCCTTACTTCCAACAAATACAATATGCCAAAGGTGAACAGATTTTTAAAGAAGGGACTGTTGGCATTGGCATGGGAATCGTCCTGGAAGGGACTGCTGGTGTTTACATCCGTGAAAAAAATGGAATGAAAAAAATTGCGGAAGCTGGGCAGGATGAAACCATTGGAGAGCTGGCTCTATTGGATGAAGAGCCTCGTATAGCAAGCGTCATTGCAGAGACGCCCCTCTCTCTGCTAGTGCTGACCAAACCTAGACTTGAAAAAATGATAGTCGAAGACAACGAGATCGCCTGTAAATTCATACTCCAGATTGCACGCCTCCTTGCCAAACGTATTCGCAAGGCAGACATGCATCTGAAACAGATCTGAGCCAAATATGAAAAAAACAAAAAAAACAAATAGTGATGACAAGCTGCTTTTTGCTGGCATTGCCGAAAGTGTGAACAACACTAACCAGCTCATTGAAAATGCAGTCCTTTCACCAAAGGCTTCCCGCTCTGAAGATGCTTTCAGGGTCCGTGCTGAAATCGAAGACAAGATGCGAGCCCCTTTTGAACGTGACAGGCACAGAATCATTTTTTCATCAGGTTATAGGGGGTACCGCGGTCGCACCCAGGTTTTCATACTTGCCCATTACAGGATAGCTGACCGAATGGTCCACGTCAACTATGTTGCACAGGTCGCCCGAATGCTTGCCAAGGCTTTGCGCCTCAATACTGATCTTGCTGAAGCCATTGCTATTGCCCATGACCTTGGGCATGGCCCTTTTGGACACGATGGCGAAATGATCCTCAACAACATTTCTTTGGAATATAAGCTTGGTGAGTTCCATCACAACGTCCATGGCGTACGTGTTGTAGACATGCTTGAAAAGGCTGGACGAGGGCTGAACCTGACATTCCAGGTCCGTGACGGAATATTTTCCCATGACGGAGAAGTGCATAATCTGAAACTTGTCCCACAACACGACAAGAAAGAAAAAGACCTCCAACTGCAGATGAAGCAGGTTGTGGACGGCAAGAAGCCGGAAATTTTTCCTGCAACCATGGAAGGCTGTATCATGCGTGTCTCAGATACTGTAGCCTACATCGGAAGTGATATTGAAGATGCTGTCAGGATGGGTATCATAAAAATGTCAGAACTTCCCAAAAAGTGTCTTCGCATTCTTGGAAAAAACAACGGTGAAATCATTGATACCATCGTAACAGATATCATCAAAAATTCCTATGAGAAGGATTATGTCTCCTTCAGTGATGACATTTCTGAAGCCGTGAAAGAATTGAAAGACTGGAATTACAGGAAAATCTACGTTCCATGGAAATCAAGCAAAGCCCCCATATTCAGAAAATGGCAGCAGGAACTCCGGAAAGTCCGTGACGGACTTTACAGGATGTTTGAAACGTTCAGCAAGGATGTAGATTCAGAAAACAGGGACTCTATCGTTTTTACTGATTTTTTGGACAAGATGGGGAATGACTATATCAACAACAGTCAAAATACCACTCTCATCAAGATCCGAGACTATATAACAACAATGACAGATGATTATGCGGCTGATATCATTGCAAACCTTTCGGTTCCTAAACCAATATTCGAGGTCATGCCTTGGAAGAAAAAATAGACAGTTTCCTGAACCACATATCTGTGGAAAAAGGCCTTTCCCCCAATACTGTTCAGTCCTATTACTATGACCTTAAGCAGTTCGCTGATTACTGCAGACAGCAGGGCATCCCTGATTTTGACTGTGTCACTACTGAAAACATTATCGCTTTCATCCGTTCTCATGATGACATGGAACGAAGATCCTTGGCGCGAAAGACTGTCACAATACGCATGTTCTATAAATTCCTCAATGATGAGGGCATGCTGCAAAATAATCCTGTACGCCTTCTTGAATCCCAAAAAATCAGCTCAACATTGCCTGATGTCCTAAGCAAAGAAGAAATGAACAAGCTGATATCTTCTGTACCGACTGAAGAATTGCAGGATATGAGGGACAAAGTCATATTGGAGCTTATGTATTCTTGCGGATTACGGGCATCAGAAGTGATCACGTTGAAAGTAAGGGACATCGATCTGGAAGATGAGCTTGTACGCATATTCGGAAAAGGCAGCAAAGAGCGGATTGTTCCTGTCAGTACGACTGCAAAAACACTATTGATCGATTATCTTTCCCTGTACAGGTCGAAATTTCTGAAGTCAGCCATGTATGACGAGGTTTTTCTGACATTCCAGGGAAAACCCATGAGCCGCATCACGCTCTGGAAAATCATAAAGAAACGTGCGAATGAATCAGGCCTAAAAAAAGAAATCCATCCACATACACTGAGGCACAGTTTTGCAACCCATCTTATTGAAGGTGGGGCGGATTTGCGTTCTGTGCAGGAAATGCTTGGACATGCCAACATCAGCACTACGCAGATATACACCCACATGGATATGTCTCATTTACGTTCTGTACATAAGACGTATCATCCACGCGGATAAAACAACAGGCTTGAACAGCTACCTTACATGCTTTTTTTTGGCTTTTTTCCAAAGTGATAGAAGCGTATCAAAATCAGAATCCCTGATTTTCTTCCCCTTTTTTCTGAGCTCATCTTCAACATGATTGAATCGTCTTGTAAATTTCCTGTTTGCCTTGTTGAGCGCTGATTCAGGATCTACCCCCTTTTCCCTTGCTATATTCACAAGGACAAACATGATGTCACCAAACTCATCTTCCAGTTCCAATGGTTTCTTTTTTTTCCTGATGTCTGTAAGAAATTCTTCCACTTCCTCATGAATCTTCTTTTCCAGATCTGAAGGATGTTTCCAACGAAATCCTTCCTTGTAAGCTATGTCAAGTATCTTCTTGGTCTTTGACATGGGGGGTAAAGAACGTGGAATCCTGTCAAGATGATTACGTCGTTCTTTACCTGCTTTTTCCTGCGACTTGATCTCATCCCAGTTTCTTATCACATCATCAACGCTCTTCACCTTACGTTTCATGAACACATGGGGATGCCTGCGGATCAGTTTCCTGCAGATAGTGTCAGTCACATCATCTATTGAAAATGTCTTCTTCCCACGTTCTATTTCCGCATGAAAAACAACATGTAAAAGGAGGTCGCCTAACTCTTCCTTGATATGATCCATATCATTATCATCGATGGCATCTATTAGTTCGTAAGTCTCTTCAACCAAGGATTCCCTGATGGAATGATGCGTCTGCTTCTTGTCCCATGGACAACCTTTTGGAGATCGAAGTTTCTTCATGATCTGGACGAGATCCTGAAATGTCATCTTATCCTTTATAAGTTTGTTCCTCCTGTTTTTGATTTTACCCACCATGGGCTTCTTTGAGAAGGTCAACAACTGATTTGACTGGATTGAATGTGATGGCAGGAACATCAATGAAAGCCGTGTTCCAGTCAGACATTGAGCCATTCCACAGCCCTGGAAGTTCCTGAGCCTTTAGATCTCGTCCACCTTTTGATTTGATGGCTATGAATCCTGTTGCAGGATCCCTGAACTTCATGAGATCGAATTTTTTACCTTTATAATCCTTTACACCCAATGCAAAATCAGCAGGACTGAAATGCGTGGAGTTTTCAAAAATCGCCTTATAAGAAGGGTTCTTCAAGTCAATTTGTGCTGTTTCTACAACCTGGGGGGAAATGCTTCCGTCAGGGTTCAGAGAAATGAAAGGTCCTCCGCCAGTATCGCCATCAGCTTTCACCATGCCACAGACACGCACAGGCCTGTTCAATTTCTTGAAAAGATATTCTTTCTTTTTCAGCAAATCCCAGGAATCGAATCCTTCTGGCATCTGTGTGGAAAGTTCGTCTTTATAGAAGGAAACGATCTTATGGGCCAGTTCAGGAGTAAAATTCTTTTGTAAGTCTTTGATATAGCTGAATATCTTTTCCTGCAAACTGAACATCACGCCTGCAAGGGTCTTTTTGTATTCAACAGTTGTTCCAAGAAATTTCTGTACAGCTATGTTGTCAATATTTTTGATGAAAATGCAGTCTGCCTGTATCTGGTTCAGATTGGAAAGCAAGGCTCCGTGACCACCAGGCCGGAAAAGGATTTTCCCATCCTTTTCCCTGAAAGGCTGATTGTCCATGTCAACAGCTATCGTATCTGTCGATGGCATCTGTTCTGAATAGGAAACATTGAAACGCACTCCATACTTTTTGGAAATCTTCTTGCCAGCGGAAGTGACCTCTTTTTTGAAACCGGTCTTATGCTCTGGTGAAACAGTGAAATGGATGTGTACTGTTTTGTCCTTGTTCTTGGCATAATGCGCGCCTTCTACAAGATGCTCCTCAACTGCGGTACAGGAAGCATGATCGTATTTGTGGAATTTAAGAAGCCCCTTGGGAAGCACTCCATAACCTAATCCGTCTTTCTCAAGAAGCAGATCAAGAATTGTGTGATACTCTTTCTGCGCAAGCAAGGTTTCCAACCCCATTCCTTTGGAAGCTGAAAGTGATTGGAGAGCCTCAAAGAAGGCGAATTTTCTGATGTTTTCAAAAAAAACTTTCACAGATGCCGTCTTCTTATCAGCAAAAAGCTCATCTGCTTTGGCTCCTGATTTCATCTTGTCACGAAACTCGAAAAGTTCCTTGAACATGCGGGTGGCAGCTCCTGAAGCAGGGACAAACTTGAGAAGCTTTGCGGTCTCGATCTTGCTCTCATATTTCTTAAGGCTTTCAGTTTTTTCCGTTTCTGAAAGTTTTTTGATTCCGTTTCCGATCTGGGCTGCACGGATGATTTTCATGGCAGGAAAACCTGTCTTGAAATATCCAATCTGACGTTCCACTTCCTGCAGGGATATCCCCTTTTTCCTGAATTGTAACAAATCTGATTTATTGAACATGTCATTACTCCATTAAAAAAGTGCTGATAATTTAATCAAAAAGAGTCAAATCGGCAAATATTGATATTGGAAACAATCAAC
>DYKD01000041.1:20831-28210 GCA_020722765.1 Brevinema andersonii
TTGTTTTTTTTAGGGACGGACCATTCATCAAAAAAGGAGAGCTGTAGCCTGTCCATCCAGGCAATGTCTTTAAGTAATTCACTGATCCAGTTTCTAGGGCAATATGATGGCGCGGTACTGATGAAAAATGATATTGCAGATCGCTTCATGATGGTTTTCCAGGGTAAACTGTTTTTTTCAAATAAAAGGATTCTTTATTGCTGTATGTTTGACTTTCATGTTTCACTGTATTATATTGTCTCATCCTGAAGCTATAAAAGGGGTTAGAACTCCATGACTTCCAGCCTAGAGATAAAACCTTGCATAATATGTGGATCTTCGGAAAGTGCTCTTTTCATGCCGTCAGTAGAGAACTGGGAGGCATCCCTCGAATCTGCACAGTGTTATACATGCACAGACAATACTTTTAATGTCCATTCTTCAATATATCAATGTAAGAAATGCGGTCTTTACTATATAAATGAACATCTTGATCGTGAGGCTCTTCTTCAATCTTATAAGAATGGTATTGATGATAAGTATTTGGATGAGGAGAGAGAACGTATTTTTACATTTAACAAGTATCTGGAAAAAATGAGGAAATTCCTGCCAGCAGGAGAGTTGCTCGAAATCGGTTCTTACTTTGGGCTTTTTCTGAAAGCAGCTATTCTTGCAGGGTATAAGGGAACTGGTATTGAACCTAACCTGAAAGCGAGTGCTCATGCCAGGGAGAAATTCGGTCTTGATGTTCGGACTGGAGAGGCAGAGAATATCTCGGTTGATGGGAAATTCGATGGGGCTGTGATGCTGGATGTGATTGAACATTTCTTTGATCCCATACTCATATTGGAAAAGATTAACAGTTGGTTGAAAAAGGATGGGTATTTATTTCTTTCGACCCCTGATATAGGGAGTCTCTCTGCAAAACTGCAGGGAAAGAGATGGTATGCGTTCAGGCAGCAGCATCTCTATTACTTTTCTAAGACGACAATCCGTAAGATGTTGGAAAAGACTGGTTTTACTTTGGTGTCTGCTATCCACATGCCCCATTATTTCTCGCTTAAGTATCTGGCAGAACAGAAAAAGCTTCCTGTGAAAGGACTTCTTAGGTTTTTGGGGCTGGAGAAAGCGGTTATAAGCCTTAACCTGTTTGACCATGTTTTCATCTGTGCAAAAAAGATCAAAGAGATAGGATAGGGGTTTTGTAATGAAGAAAAAAAATAAAGTAGCGGTTGTGATGCCCGCTTATAATGCTGAAAAGACATTGGCAAGGACCTACAAAGATCTGCCGATGAAGTATATCGATGATATTATCCTTGTTGATGACTGTTCTAGGGACAAGACCGTAGAGCTTTCGCAGAAGCTAGGGATTCATACAATCAGGCACAAGCACAATCTTGGATATGGTGGTAATCAGAAGACCTGTTATACTACGGCTCTCAAACGTGGTGCGGATATCATAGTCATGGTGCATCCTGACCATCAGTATGATCCAAAAGTCATTCCGGACATGGTGAAATCACTCTCCAGTGGAAAATTTGATGCCGTATTCGGATCAAGAATGTTGGAAGGAGATCCTTTGGGTGGAGGGATGCCGAAGTGGAAATACTTTTTCAATATCAGTCTTTCAGCATTGGCCAATATACTGTTCGGGATATATTTAACAGAGTATCATTCCGGACTCCGCGCTTATACACGCAAGTATCTTGAGAATATTAATTTTATGGCGAATTCGAACGATTTTGTTTTTGATACTGAAATCATAGCGCAGGGAGTGAACAAGAGATTCAGGATTAAAGAAGTTCCCATTCCTACTCGATATTTCAAGGAAGCTTCATCCATCGGGTTAATGAGAAGTATTATCTATGGTTTAAGTTTTGTGAACACTCTTCTCAAGTATAAGTTATACAAGAAGAAACTGATCAAGTACAGGATTTTCGACTGAACAAAACCGTTGCTTTCCGATATTTCAATACAGTTCATATCCTGAATAGAACCTGTCATGTTCAGATAAGATCACATTCAGAACCTTGTCGCTTGCTACTTCCGTATAATCCTTGTCTGGAGCGGGTAGCCATTTCACAATTCCCCTGTCGATTATGTTCAAAAGAAGGATGAATTTGGGATGTGAGTTCTGTATGC
Source organism: Brevinema andersonii (assembly GCA_020722765.1). Taxonomy (GTDB): domain Bacteria; phylum Spirochaetota; class DYKD01; order DYKD01; family DYKD01; genus DYKD01. The sequence goes on from DYKD01000041.1 coordinate 22,953, forward strand.
TAACATACTCTTTACGCACATAATAATTACCTTTTCTTTTAAGGACAATAAATATATGCATGTTACCTGTTTGTTTGAGAGGGGAAAGTGAAAAATCACTTATAGGCATGTTTTCTCTAAAGAGATAGGAAGTTGAGTTTTGGCTCAATATCGGTGTAAAATGATAGGCTCTTTTTTCTTTTGCGGTGAGCTCTCTCTGGTAACTAAATATTCTGTAATATATAAAAGAGGGAAGTATGGATTTTTTTGTGTTGAAATTACCTGTGAGACGGAAGTTTTCACCGGATGTTTTTATTTCAATTATATTGGTTGTCTTCAGGGAAGAAAAGGGAATAGGGGTGAATAGCCATTGGGCTTCGCCCTTTTTCCATCGTGCCGCATGTGAATAGATGATGGGATAACTATTGGTTCCTGAAAAAGTGGTAGAAAAAGTTCGAGTGTTGATTCTAGTGGACAGTTGAATATCTTTCTCATAATCAACATTTACAATGAGAAAAGCCTCTTCATATTGGGAGAGATCCATTGTTGGAGGAAGAATAATATCCTTTCGGACATGGGTGTCTTTGCTGATGACTGTTTTCCAATAACCCCAGGTGGGATTTGTAAGGAGAAAAAAGGAATAAATCGTAATCAGACTAATGAAAAGAAATCCTATGAGGTATAGTTGCTGTTTTGCATAAAGAGGTGTCAAAACCCTTATGACAATATATCCATCAAATAGAAGTAGGGGAATGCGTAGGAACGCTTGAACTATTTTCATTGATTCGATTGTAGGAAGAAGGACTCCCAGCAGTTCCTGCCGCGAGAGAAAAAGGACAAGGATATTGAGGATCAGAATCAGGGTGGATGGCAATATTTTTAGCTGAGGAATTCTAATATTTTTAATTTGGGAAATAACAATGCTGGATATGATTATAAGAAAAGGGAGAAGGGGAAAAAAATATCTGTCATCCATTACACCTGCCGCATGAATAAGAAAAAGATAGATAAGCAGTGATGCAGACATGATTCTAATAACGTAGAACTTTTTGAGGAAAAACAAACCTGATAGAAAAAGAATGAATAGGGCGAAATGAATAATGGGAAGGACGTTTTTCCTGTATTCTGGAAAATACTGATCTGAATTGATATTATAAGGTGGTATCATTATGGTAAGAGAGCTTTTTTTTACAAATAAAAGAATCATATCAAATGGATGTGCCTTGATGTGTTCAATCCCTGCTTTGAGTGCCAAGTTGGAGTAGTATTGGTACCATGCATTAGGGATGGATGTTAGATTACGAACCTTGTCTCTGAATTCCAATGGGACAAAAAGTGAATTAAGTCCTTGCCCTTCTGTCATAACAGAGGTTCCAAGGAGGAGGTTGGTTCCTTCAAGGCCTCTTGTTGTAATGTCGAAATGGCCTGTGGCTCTTTGGAAAAACAGTCCCCAAAGGAATGTGGTGAGGAGGAATCCGACGAGAAAAAAAATCACTGATTTTCTAGCAGTAGAGAAAGACGTTTTTTTGAGGTAAAGCATGGCCATTATGCCGGCAAGGAAGAAAATTATATAATATTGCATTGACGGTTTGGTGAGGATCACAAGAAGGATAAGAAATCCAATATAAAAAAAACGTCTCCCTATCTTGTTTTTGGATAACTCTTCTTCTTCCTTGAAAGTGTTCAAAACAACTAAAGTTAGAAAGAGAAGAAAAACAGAAAGAAATAATTCAGTCAGAACATTATTACTTACAGTAAGTACTGAAAAATGAAGTGCTAAAAATATCATGGCAATCCATGATGCCCCGAGTCCTGCTGATCGCCGAACAATAATAAATATAAAAAGGCCAAGTAACCCAGTAAGAATTGCTTGTGAAAATAGAAGGCTTCCATTGGAAAGACCAAAAAGAAAAATGAATAGGCCAAGCCAAAAACCATATACGGGAGATCTAAAAAAAGTACTTATGGGATTATCTGCTACCATGCCATATGAAGCATATTCAGCTGGTGAAAGAGAGTTGGAAATGACACCTCCGATAAAATGGGGAAGATCCGAAAAAATCTTACTATACCATACACCAATCTGTGCATAAAATGATGAATCTCCACCTTCTGGATATAAATTGAGGGGCCCATTAAGAATCTGACCTAGAAGACAGTAAAGGAAGAAAAAGATAAAAACAAGGATTGGATATCTTGTCTTTGGTTCTTTAAAGAGACTGATAATTTTTCCCTTAAGATTTAAAGCAGACATAGGTGAATTCCTCCTTGACTAGGTGAGGTCGAATATAACCTTTCTGTCCTTTCTTGTCAAAACATTGTTTTCCAAAATTTGAAAACTCTTCTTTGTATGCTGAGCTATCCTCAATCCCATACCCCTGATGATGCAGCAAGAAAAACCTTTCGTATCTGAACAAACAGCAGGTATTGGATCGCAAGATTCAAGGTCAATTTACGGTATTTTCATCCCTTTTATAAAATTTGAAAATGGGCTTTTTTATGCTTATGTTTCATGCCATTGCATATCCATATTATGGAGTAAAAATATGCCGTCTGTGTCTAAGAAAACATCAGGAATTGAACCTTCTTTGACGCTTGCTATAGATTCCAAGGCAAAGCAAATGATTGCTGATGGAGAAGATGTCATCTCTTTTGCTGCAGGAGAGACCGATTTTGATACGCCGGACTTCATCAGGCAGGAAGCCATTGATGCCTTGAACAAAGGTTTTACAAAATATACTCCTGCCTCAGGTATTCTTGAACTTAAACAGGCTGTCCAGGAAAAATATAAGAAGGAGCAGGGTCTCGAATACGCTATAAATGAGATTATTGTTTCTAATGGTGCGAAGCATTCCATATACAACATCTTTCAGGCTGTCTGTAATCCTGGAGATGAGGTTATCATCCCCTCTCCTTATTGGCTTTCCTATGCGCCTATGACCATCTTGGCAGATGCCAAACCTATCATGCTGGATACATCAAAAAGTGGGTTTGTCATAGATACTGATGCCCTTAAAAAACTGATTACGCCTAAAACCAAGATATTCATGTTCAATAATCCCGGCAATCCTACAGGTAGATATTATACGCGTACAGAACTTGAGAAGATGGGAAAGGTTCTGGAGCCAGAGGATCTTTGGATTGTTTCTGACGAGATTTATGATGCATTGGTCTATGTTGATGAACCCTACGTCAGTATGGCATCCCTTTCTCCTGAACTCAAGAAAAAGACACTGGTTGTCAATGGGGTTTCCAAAACCTATGCCATGACAGGATGGAGGCTTGGTTATACGTGTGGTGACAGGAAAGTCATTTCTGTGATGGATAACCTGCAGAGCCATTCCACGTCGAATCCTGTTTCATTCTCCCAAAAAGGTGGAGCTAGGGCGTTGAGGGATGGACATGAATTTTCTAAAAAGTTACGTGAGGTTTTCAAGGGTCGTCGTGATCTTATTTTCAACATGCTGTCTAAGATCGAAGATGTGAGCATAGTCAAGCCTGAAGGTGCTTTTTATGTTTTTCCTGATGTGAGCAAGCTTTATGGAAAATCCAGCAACGGAAAAGCCATAAAGGGATCCCTTGATTTCTGTGAGATGCTTCTGGAACAGGAAAAGGTAGCAGCGGTTCCAGGAATCGTTTTTGGTAATGACAATTTTATCCGTATTTCCTATGCTACGTCTGACGAGAAAATAAAGAAAGGTATTGAACGTCTGGCAAAATTCATCGAAAAACTGAAATGAGGTGATCATCAATGGCTGTTAAAAAGAAAGAACCGAAAATTGGAAACGTACTGGGAGTCCCTTCGAAGGATATCCAGGAATATGTGAAGTTTTTCAACAAGAACAATCTCAAGGAGCTTTCTATAAAGGAACGTGGAACAACAATTTCCCTGAAAAGGTCTGATGCGATCGAAGGTCAGCCTGTTTTCATGCCTGGCATGATGCCAGCACCACAGGTTGTCCAGCCAGGAATACCTGTTGCTGTGAAGCCTGCTTCTAGGAAGGTGGAGGCTCCTGTTGCAGATGATTCATCTGAAAAAATTACAAGTCCCATCATAGGGACTTATTATGCTGCTCCAAGCCCTGGTGCTGATCCTTTCATCAAGGAAGGCCAGTCCATCAAGAAGGGAGCAACACTCTGTATCATAGAAGCCATGAAAGTGATGAATAAGATCACTGCTGAATTTGATTGCAAGATAAAAAAAATACTTGTTGAGAATGCCCAACCTGTGAAATCAGGTGAAGCGCTTTTTACAATAGAGAAGTAACGGGAATATGAAAGCGAAACGGATTTTCCTGTTTCTGCTTGCTCTTACAACGACCATTTCTTACGCAGTACAGACTATCAATACAAAGCCTGAGACTGGGCATTATTTGGTTTCTTTTCCTTATGGAACAATTGACTGGAGTACTGGAGTCGTGCTCGTCAATGGAACTGCTGAGATTCCACAAGTCCTGAAAAATCCTGATGACTTTCATTATCAATCTGGGGATTACAACCAGCCACGAAGCCTTCCACAAGCAAGACTGCTTGCCAAGAACAAGGCGAAAGAGAACGCCCTCAACAATGCTGAAAAGATTTTCATGGGAATACGTATTGACAGCAAGACAATCCTAAAGGATTATATGGAAAATCCTGTCATCAACGGGAAGGTGAATTCCTTCATCAATGATCCGTTGAAGATAAAAAGTGTGGAGACTTTCAGTAATAAATATAGGATTACTTTGGAATATGCGCTCTTTGGTCCGAAAAGTCTGCTTGCCTTGAATAATGAACCTGATTTTGATGACAATTTTGTAAACTGTTATTATGAGAAGTATCCTGCAAAAGGCCAGACAAATATAGCGTTCTGGGAAGGCCTGGTTGTGAGCGCACATTATTTGCAGCCTGCTGTAGCGTTGAATCCCAAGATCTATGCGGAGAATGGAAGGCTTGTGTATGACAGCAGTCTGGTGTATGGGGATGAGGCAGCACAGACAGGGTTGGTACTGTATGCGAAAAAGCCTTTTGGACTTACCAAACCAGTCAATGTAAGATTTTTCCACTCTCGTGCAGTTAATACAGCAGGATTCGGGAGCGCTGATATTGTCATAAGCGACGAGGATGCGGATGCGATCCTTTCCAGTGCGAAGACTTTGGAAAATTTAAGGAAATGCAAGGTCATCATCCTTGCACCTGATAAAAGATAAAGAGGGTACACCAAAAAACACTGCGGATAAGCGGTGAAGGTTAAGTGCAATGAGCCAAAAACGTTTAAGAGAAGAAAGAATACTAAACTT
>DYKD01000042.1 GCA_020722765.1 Brevinema andersonii
TCCCATGGGAGATTTGGGGCAGTCGATGCAGACGACAGTGAGTGTGAAGTTTTAAATAAGATATCAAATGCTAAAATCAATAACTGTTCTATTCATGGTGATTTTTCTTTCGGTTGTTAACGGTAAAACAGTCGAAGATTTTGAGTCTCATGTTTGTGTAGGAGAAGAAGCCATGATAGAATTTTCAGATAGTGCATTTGTCGAAAAGAAGGATATGGTTTCCGATCAGCCTGTAAAAAGAAAAGCAAGCCAATATGTTTTTGAGAAAGGGCATGGAGTCTGGGTGTACAAACCAAAACAGGAATTTGTCTTGCAGATTTTGCAGTATAATAAAAAAGCGAAAATCAAGATAAGGTATCTTTTCCCTTGGGCCGGGAGCGTAACTGGTGCGGATATTGACTTTGAAGATGAGAATCTGGCTTTCTATTATGAGGCTTTAAAAGGAAGTGAAGTCAGGATCTATCCCATGATTGATGGACTTGACAATGAGTTCCAAAGAGCGACACCTGAAGAGCAAGATGCGCTTGCTAAAAAGATTGCAGAGAGATATAATGCGGATGTTCGAATAGCAGGGATTCATTTTGATATTGAACCTTTTAATGCAAAGCAGTTTTCTTTTTATAAAGCCTTGCAAAAATATCTGGAGAAGCCACTCTCAATAGCTTTCGGGTCCTGGAATCAGGAAGTCCTTTCCGTTTGTGACTTGCCTGTGCTGATGGGTTATGACGTAGCAAAAACACCTGAGAAATTCAAGGAATCTGTATCTGCCTTATATCAGTCTTTTGCAAGTGATTGTCGAACAGTAGGTTCTTCTTATCTTATAGGTTTGCCATTTATAGCGACACACAATGAATGGGAGTATGCAATAAAGGTATCTGATAATAGCAGGGAGAACAGCGGTTTTTTTATGGAGGATTTTTTGAACCCTGCGTTCCAAGTTGTTGAAGGATTCAAGCAGGATTCATTTTTTACAGGACTTTCTATATGGGCTTTTTTGGATACGCCAGTGGGGTATAATGAGTTGTATCAGTGGTATCCTTTTGAAATTAGCAAAAAGGGCTGGAAACGGCTTGAAAAGTTTAATTGGGAATGATTTTTATATATTAACTTGCATTATATTTTGACTTAATTGGTTAAGAAAAAAAATAAAATCACTTGACTTTTTGTTAAAAATAAAGTATATATAGTTAAATAGATTGGTTTGTTTGTTGAACCAACCTTCTGTGAGTCAATTGATTTTACATTTAGGAGGTGTACTTTGAAAACAATTCAACCTCTTTTTTTGCTTTCATTCTGTATAATACTATGATTTTTCACACCTGGTTAAGCCAATGAAAGTTGTTCCAAGGGCACGATCTTGTAGTGATCTATTTGTTCTTGCCGTGATTTTTTCTCTTTTTCAAATGGTGATATCAGTACATTCAGAGACCTATTATGTGAATGACCTTTTTACAACAAGTGATATCTATACATCTGCAACAGGAGATGATGCTTGGCCTGGTACAAACAGCACCCAACCAAAATGCACAATCCAAAATTTGATAGACAATACGACTCTTTTACCAGGTGATATCATCTATGTTGATGCAGGAACCTATACAAATCCATTATGGCTCACTGCAGGTGATGTGGGATCTGATAATAATTATATCATGTTTATTGGTTCTACTAATTATAAGACCCGACTTGCTGGAAAGGGTGCCGGGAAAGGGATTGCCTTCAGAAATTCAAAATGGATCAAGATAGCTAATTTTGACATATCAAATTTTGGCTATGGCATAGACATTGGACAGAACACAAAACCAAATTCAAATATATTCTTCATTTCCAACAGGATCCATCACAATATCACAAATGGGATTGATATGACTAGTGCTTGGGGATGCATGATCAGGGATTCAATGTCCATGTTGAATGGCCATAGGGGAATTGATTTGAACAGCGCGGAGGTAAGTCATAATACCATATCTAACAATAATATATGGTCAAATGCGAGATCGGATTCGGTTTCAGAATGGGCTTGTAATATTTTGATAGGGCCAAGAACACACAAAAACAGAATTATCAGAAATAAGGTGCATCATAGTCCTAGATATGGAATAAGCACTTACAGTTCAACATATGGGATGAGCTATAGCAATGTCATAGTCAGTAACAGATGTTATGATAACACGAATTATGGGATATACCTATGGACGACAAAAGGTAATTATGTGGGGAAAAATACTATTTGTACAAACAAAGGGGATAATATCTGTTTGCATCGTGGTACAAACAACCTTTTGGTTTCAAACATCATTTTTAAGGCAGGTCTGGGAACCGATGTAGAAGGAGAAGGGATTTCATGTGAGTATTCCAAGCTCAACAAAATCCATTATAACACTGTTTTTAAGAATCCTTCCCATGGTATTGCTTTGAATATTGGATGTTTCAGCAATGAAATCGCTTATAATGTAACATGGTCAAACGGGTCTAAAATAGGTGCAAATTATGGTAGTAGTTTATATTGCGGGGCTGAAACGACAAATAATTTCATCCGAAGGAATACGGTCTATTCGAATGTCTATCATGGAATAAACTTGTACTCTACAAGATCAAACATATCACATAATTCGATAGTCAGTAACACCGTATATCAATGCGGGGCTTATGGGATATGCCTATATGGCTCTGTGAATACTGTCGTTCAGGGAAATGTCTTATACAATAATGATTATGGCATAAAGATTGGGAATTCCAGTGGAATTACCTTGTATAGGAATGCCTTATTTAGGAATCATTGGGAAGGTATTTATCTTCAGGCCAATGCCATGAATATCAGGATATATAATAACACAATCGTATCCAATGCGACTTTTTCAGGTAATAACATATATCTGCTCAATGGGCTGTCTGGAATTGTCCTTAAGAACAATATCATAGCTTATGCAAGAAGTGCTGCAAGTTATGGTGTAGCTTCAACCGTGGCTGAACAGCCGTATGCGTTGAAATTCAATTGTGTGACGAACGAAGGAAATGGGAATTATTATTTCTGTACGCCTGGTAATGGTTCCATTATTGCCCATCCGTTTTTTAAGTCATTTGATCCGTTTTCCTTTGATTTTCTTGCATTATCAAATACTTCTCCGTGCATTGGTTCTGGTACGAATCTGGGGATTGGATTTCCTTATATTGGGATAGCTCCAGACATGGGGTGGAAGGAGTACTCTTCTGAATATGTGCGTATAAGTGTTTCAAAAGGGATTTCTAATTTTGTATCGCCCTTAGGTTTGAATAAAATGGTCCCAGGAACATTGGTAACATATAAAATCAGGTATTCAATTGAAACAAACATAGTTTCAGGTTCAAATATTATGATTGTTGATAAGCTTCCTTCTTTTGTGACTTATGTTACAGATTATATGGCTGTTGGAACAGAAGGTTGGGTTTGTGAATATTCGACAAATTCCATACCAGTATTCACTTTCGATTCTACGCATTTTTCATCTAATAAACCTGTTGAAAAAGCAGGGATCAAGTGGGTCAGATGGAAACGTGCTTTGAGTGGAACTCAAATTGATAAACAGGTCATAATTAGTGTTGTTATAAAATAGGGCTTTTCTCTTGACTTATGATACCTCCATGTTTACTTTCTTGAAAGAGATCCCGAATACATCCATGCTCTGTCTGGAAAAGGTAAAGGGCTTGTGGGTTCTGAAATAGGGCGATGATGTGTCCCATCTGAAGTACCCGCTATCCCCGATCCCTTGGAGGAATCATGCGTCTCCTTTCCCTTCTTCTAATATCTGTTTCGTTGTTGATGGCAGGACAGCTCCTTGCCAATGATGGTAACCTTATTAAGGATCCAGGTTTTGAAGATGCTGCTACAGGCGGTTCTCCGCATTGGTCAGATCTCAATGTTGCTGTTTTTTCAGAAAAAACGGTTTCTGGAAAGTATTGTCTGGAACTTAAGAATGATTATCCAAACTTTCTGAATGTAAAACAGCAGATCTCCCTAAAAAAATTTCCCAACGCATGTTGACTGTTTCAGCCAAGGTCTTCGTTGAGGGTGTTGTCAAAGGAAAAGATGAATGGAGCATGGCCAGAATCATGGTTCTTTTATCTCTGATACAAAGGAGTTGAATTGGGATATTGATAAGGGAACCCTGCTTGTAAACACTCCTTTCATCCAAGGTGGAATGGGGATGTTGAAGGCGAAGTCAGATTCTTTCCTTGATTTGAAGTTGGATATCGATACTCCCTTCGCTTCGGTTTTTCTGGTCTCTTCTGATGGTCTTCCTCTCAAGGAATCCAGGAAAATGCTTTTGGTCTGTGCTTCCAGACAAATGAATGACGGAATGCGTTTTAACAAGAGCCGTACTGTGATTGTAAACCCAGGCCAAAGTCCTATACTGTTGGAAAAAGTGAAAGGACGTGTTTCTCTCCCCAAAACGGGGAAATTTGCTGTTATATCTATATGATAACGTTGCCTTTATTCCGCATCTTTTATTAATAATTGACATTCCCCCGAAAATGATATATTTTACCCAATCGATATTTTACTTTTCTTTGGAGTTATCATGTTAGAAGAGAATAAGGACGCACCCGCAACATCCCCTTCTGTTGTCGGAGATGATGAAAATATCACAATGGAGGATCTGTTAAGAGGCGAATCCATGGAGGATTCCACGGATTTGAGCAGGGGATCTATCCATAAAGGGGAAGTCATCCTCATTGGAGAAGAGTTCGTTTTCCTGAATCTTGGTTCAAAAATGGATGGAAAGATTCCTCTTGTTGAATTTGCTGAAAAACCAAAAGTTGGTGATAAGGTTGAAGCTGCTGTGGTTTCCGTAAACCAGGATGCAGGAGAGCTTCTCCTTTCTGTGAAAGCCGCAAATGCCCAGAAAGTCTATTCAGACATACGTGAGGCCTTGGCAGGAGAGGGAGTTGTTGAAGGGAAAGTCCTTTCAAAGAAAAGGGAAAAGAATGACAAGGGTGAAGAAGAAGGGTATTACCTTGTTGATATAGGCATTCCTGTGAATGTCCGTGAAAAGGAATTCATAAACCGGATTGATGATGTCAAGAATATCATTGGACAGACTTTCAAGTTTAAAATTACAAAGTTCATTGAAAAGCGGAATGTTATTTTTATGTCCAGGCGAGCTTACCTCTATGATCTTCGTGAAAAGCAAAGAGCTAATATTGAAAAGGATCTCGTCCCAGGTCGCCGTGTCAAGGGAATTGTAAAGGATATCCGTCAGTATGGAGTCTTTGTTGATCTTGGTGGTATTGATGGGATGATTCATGTAAGTGATCTTTCCTGGTCTCGTAACCCGGATCCGAATAAGCTGGTTCGCAAAGGGGATGAGATAGAAGTCCTGATCCTCAATATAGAAAAACGGGAACCTAAACCTGAAGATGCTGAGAAGAACAAGGATAGACCACGCCGGGAAGGTAATGATTTCAAGATTTCACTCGGATATAAACAGCTCATGGAAGATCCTTGGAAAGAGGTCAGCCAGAAATATGATGTGGGAATGGTTATCAAAGGGACTGTAGTACGTATCTTTGATGATGGTGTCTTCATCCAGCTCGAAGATGGGATTGATGGCTTTGCTCGCAGGGAAGATATTTCCTGGGCTCGCCCTCTGAAGAGTCCTAAAAAACTTCTCAATGTTGGAGACACAGTCGAGGGAAAGATCATGGCTGTCAGTGTGTCTGAGAAGAGAATCACTATCAGCCTGAAGGAAGTCCTTGAAAACCCCTGGCAGAATGCAAAGACAAAATATCATGTCGGTGAAAAAATCGAAGGCAAGGTTGTCAAGGTCATTAATACGGGCGCTTTTGTGCAGTTGGATGAGGAAATTGACGGATATATCCATGTTGATAATATCTCATGGACAAGAAGATATAGGAATGCTGTTGAATTTTTTAAGGAAGGCATGGATGTTGAAGCCGTCATAATAGACATGGATGTTGAAAACCAGCGGATCAACCTGAGTATCAAGCATTTTCAGTCCAATCCTTGGGAAGTTTTTGGGAATAAGCATGGTGAGAATGCCATTGTCAAAGGCAAGATTGTCCGTGTATCCAAGGCTGGCATTGCTGTAGCCATGGATGACGGGTTGGAAGGCTTTATCCCCCGCAGGGAAATTCCCAAAGAAAAAGAAGAGAAGATTGAAGAGTTTTACAAGGTAGGAGATGAGATTTCCGCAGTTGTCAATAATGTCCGTACGGATGAGAAGAAGATCGATCTCAGTCTGAAACGTTATGATTCAGTCATGGAACACAAGGAAATGGAAAAATTCATTTCCACTGAAGAGGGCGGTACTGAAAAGATGGGAAGTTTCTTCAATCTCAAACCTGTGAGCAAGGATAAAGGAGAATAATCATGGAATGGTTCACGAAGACATATGAGAAGGTTGTCGCTTTTTTCAAGGAATTCAGCTTCAAGAAATATGTGGCTCATATAAAAGGGCTGAATCTGATAGAGTTTGCCCGTGAGCTCAGGCATTGGATCCAGAAGAACTTGAATAATGTCCTCATCTCCTTGGGTGTGATTGTAGTTCTTGCAATAGGAATTTTCGTATGGAGCGGTGCCCAGGCAAAGAAAAATGAAGAGGCTGTCAAATATTTCGGTTATGCGTTTAATTATTATAACAGGGCTTTGCAGGGAACTCAGCCACATGAACAGCAGATGAAGGATTTGAACCAAGCCCGTCAGATTCTTCAGCAGATCATGGGACAGTATCAGAGGACTCCCATCATGGCTGATGCGATTTTTTATCTTGGCAATATCATGTATCTTACAGGTGAATATCCTGCTGCCATGGAACGATATCAGGAATATGTAAGAAGGTTTGGCAGGAAATATCTTGCAGCTAATGCTCAGGAAAGTATAGGATATTGTCTTGAGCAGTCTGGTGATCTTAATGGTGCCATTGCTGCGTATGAACTGGTCAGGACCAAATATCCTCAGAGCAGCATTGCAGGAAGAGCAGGATTGAACATAGGCCGTTGCTATGAAAGTCTCAATGATTTTAAGAAGGCCTTCGAGACTTATCAGTCTGTTCTGGCATACGCCCCGAATTCCCAGTGGGCACGTTCAGCCCAAGTCAGATTGTCTTTTCTGGAAGCCAAGTTCCAGTACATGCAGTCTGCAGGCCATAAATAAGCTTTTTCCTGGAGTCTTAGGATGAAAAAAAAACAGTCCTCTGCCGTATCTAAAAACAGGAAATGTGCACTTGCTCGAAAAACAAAAGAGACGGACATCTCTCTCTCAGTCAACCTGGATGGGCAAGGGCTTTATAGGATTCGCACTCAGATCCCTTTTTTTTCACATATGCTTGAACTGTTTTCCCACCACAGCCTCATAGATCTTGATGTGAATGCTTCAGGTGATGTCGAAGTCGATGGGCATCATTTAGTAGAAGACGTGGGTATTGTGCTCGGGCAGGCTTTTTCAAAAGCGTTGGGAGACATGAAGTCTATCCGCCGTTATGGAAGCGCTTACGCTCCCATGGATGAATCGCTCAGCCTTGTGGCTATTGACCTCTGCAACAGGCCTTTTCTCGTATATGATGTCAAAGTGAACAAGGTGAAAACAGGAAATTTTGATGCTGAACTTGTGAAAGAGTTTTTCCAGGCTTTCTCTTCCAATGCAAAGATAAGTCTCCACATTAATAACTTATATGGTGACAATACGCATCATATTTTCGAGTCTGTTTTCAAGGCTTTTGCATTGGCTCTCCGTGATGCTGTCTCCCATGATGCACGTCGCATTGGCCTTCCCACAACAAAGGATCTTCTTTAACATGATCAAAAAGATTGCCATTATAGATTATGGAATGGGCAATCTTGGTAATGTCAGGAAAGCGTTGGAAAACCTGGGCTTTCCTGCCTCTATTGTTTCCAAACCGTCAGAACTTCCCGAATTTTCTGGTGCTATCCTTCCTGGTGTTGGTGCTTTTGGTGCGGCCATGGCGCATCTTAAAAAATCCGGTTTTATTCCCGCAATACATGATTTTGTAGGTTCAAGAAAGCCTTTTCTCGGTATCTGTCTTGGTCTCCAGCTTCTTTTTGAAAAAAGCGAAGAATCAAAAAATGTCAAAGGACTTTCCCTGTTACCAGGTCAGGTGATCCGTTTCAGGACAAAAGGGATGAAGATCCCTCACATAGGTTGGAACCAGACTTCAGTGAAAAAGAGAAATTTGCTGTTGAAGAATGTCAAGCAGGATTCTTATTTTTATTATGTTCATTCTTATTACGCCCTCCCTTCTGAAAAATCGGATATTGCCACAGTCACTGAATATGGTGGAGAGCTTTTTACTTCCGGTGTCTGCAGGAATAATCTTTACGCTTTCCAGTTTCACCCTGAAAAGAGTCAGGATGAAGGGCTGAAGATCTACAGGAACTTCGGAAAACTTTGCTTGAAGAAATAGGAATCCGGACTATTCTGATCTAAAACAGGTTTAACAAAAAAACGCATTGGATGGTGATTATGGTTTCATTGCCTCTTATCATGCCTGCCATAGACCTTATGGACGGAAAATGCGTACGGCTTTACCAAGGGGATCCTGACAAGCGCACAGTCTATTCAGACAACCCTGCAGAGATGGCGTTGTCTTTTGAGAAAGCAGGAGTCCAACTCATTCATCTTGTTGACCTTGATGGTGCTTTTTCAGGACACCTTGTCAATATCAATGCCTTAAAATCGATTCGTACTGCTGTCAAGTGCAGGCTTGAATTAGGTGGTGGTATCCGTTCCATGGCTGATCTGGATATGCTTGCAAAGATTGGGATTGACAGGTTCATACTTGGGAGTTCAGTGATCCAGGATTTTTCCTTTCTTAAACAGGCTGTCCAAAGATTTTCTGGCGATCGTATCATCGTGGGTATTGACATGAAGGATGGCAAGGTTGCCATCAAAGGATGGAAGGATCTGGCTGATATCGGTCTTTATGAGCTTTTGGACAGGCTTTCTGCTGTTGGAATCAAGGAAATCATTTATACTGACGTAAAACGGGACGGTGCGATGGTTGGCCCTAATCTTGAGATGGTACAGGAAATTACTGAAAAAACGGGATTCAATATCGTGGTTTCTGGTGGAATTTCACGGAAAGAAGATGTTGATAATGTAAAAAAGTTGAAAAATGGACATATTGTTGGTATCATCATTGGGAAGGCCATTTATGAGAAGAAGATTGAGTTAAAGGACGTACTCTGATGCTTGCGAAACGCATTATTCCCTGCCTTGATATCAAGCGTGGTCGCGTAGTCAAGGGTACGAACTTTGTCAGTCTTAAAGATGCAGGAGACCCAGTCCAAAATGCGGTTTTTTATGATAAGCAGGGTGCTGATGAGCTCGTTTTTTTGGATATCACTGCCTCGTCAGATGAACGGAAAATCCTGCTTGATCTTGTAAAGAAGGTCGCTGAATCTATTTACATACCCTTTACGGTTGGTGGAGGTGTCAGGACTGTTGCGGATATCCGAGAACTGCTTTTCTTCGGCGCAGACAAGGTTTCCATGAATACAGCAGCCATCCTTAATCCGAAACTTGTGAAGGAGTCGTCCAAGCAGTTTGGTGCACAGTGTATTGTTGTGGCTGTTGATGTCAAGCGTGACGGAAAAAACTGGTTCGTCTATACCCATGGTGGTAGGAATCGGACAGAGTTGCAAGCAGTGGACTGGATCAGGAAAGTTGCTGATTTAGGTGCTGGAGAAATCCTGTTGACAAGCATGGATTCTGATGGCACAAAGGCAGGGTATGATTTGGAAATCCTTTCCCGTGCGGCAGATGCTGTGAACATCCCTATTATCGCTTCTGGAGGCGCAGGAACATTGGATCACATGTATGATGCCTTGACAGCAGGTAAAGCGGATGCTGTTCTTGCTGCGTCCATTTTTCATTACCGCAAATATTCAGTCAGTAAAGTAAAGTCATTTTTAAAGAAGAAAGGTATACCCGTCAGGATTTAGGATTTTGTGGAGGTAGTATGAAATTTGAGAAGAAGCATTGGATTTATCTAGCCATCAGCGTTGGCGTCGGCCTGTTCACGATCCTTACTGTCTATAAGACCAAGATTTTTGATAACATCGAGCTTTTGATGCTCGATCAGACTTTTTATATGCGTGACAATGCTACAGAATCGAAATCCGCTGGTGAGGGCGCTGTCCAGATTTCCCAAAACAAGCGCCTGAATAAGAACATCATGATCATAGGTATTGATGAACAGGCACTTGCAGAGTATGGCCAGTTCCCTTGGAATAGGGGCACTTATGCCAAGTTTTTGGATCATGTGGGACAAGCAAATCCATCCATCGTATTCTTTGATATCTTCTTTACTGAGCCAGGACGTTCTGCAGGAGAAGACGCTGCCTTGATTGCTGGGCTTGCAAGAAACAAAGACCTTAGGGTCGTGGTCGACTATCCTCTGAATAACGAGCATGATTTCAACATGGATCTTTTCAAGGAAAGATATGACCTTCTACTGAAAACTTCGTTTGATGCGAATGAGACTGCAGAAAATGTTTCTGATTACAGGAATGCCGCTATTCCGCTACAGGAAGTCCTTCTTAATATCGATGATGCGGCAGAAGCGGTCATTGAACCTGACTTGGATAATAAGGTACGCAGGGCTCCCCTCGCACTAAAGTTCAAGTCCCGTCTCTATCCTTTCATTGCGCTTTCCCTGACACGTCAGTACCTGGGCGTCTCCCGTGAGAACGTATCCTTTGACCTGGGCAACCATATCGGTTTCAAGGATGCGAAAATTCCCATGTTGAATGATTTTGGTGAGATCACTGGATATGAGACTCGTGACATCCTGATTCCCTGTGATAAGAGTGGGAACATGCTCATCAACTATGTCGGCTATCCCGGAGAGTTCAAATCCCAACTTCAGTATCTTTCTTTTTCTGAAGCGATGTTAGTTGATCCTGCAACCTTCGATGGAAAAATCCTCATGGTGGGCGCTTATGCCCAAGGAATGGCACAGGACCTTTGGCCTTCCCCCCATGGGAATATGTACGGAATTGAGCATAACGCCAATGCTGTAAACACAATCCTCAATCAGGATTTCTTATACATGGCGCCTTGGTGGGTGAATGTACTCATCATTGCCTTGATTTGTCTCTTGATCGGCCTTGTGATTCCCAGACTGTCAATGCTTTTAGCGACTATTGTCTCTGTCGCTATCTTTATTGTTTTTGAAATTGTGACACTGATCGTTTTTATCGGGATGAACACGATTCTCCTCTATTTCGCTCCTGTTGTTGCCCTTATTCTTAGTTTTGCAGGAATCATTATTTTCAGGGTTCTTACAGAAGAGAAAGAGAAGCAGTTCATAAAGAAACGTTTTGCGAATTATGTCAATGCCAGTGTTGTAGAGGAACTTCTTAAGAATCCAAAGGCTCTCCAACTTGGTGGCGAAAAGAAATATCTTACGGTCCTGTTCTCCGATGTCCGTGGTTTTACGACGATTTCAGAGAAACTCGGAGACCCTCAGTTGCTAGTCGCTTTGCTCAATGAATATTTGGGAGCTATGACCGAAATCATTTTTGCTTATGATGGCACCTTGGACAAATATGTCGGGGATGAGATTATGGCATTCTGGGGAGCGCCTGTTCCTCAGGCTGACCACCATCTGCGCGCTTGCAAGACTGCTATAGACCAGATGTATTACCTGAAGCATGTTTTGAATCCTCGTCTGCGCGCAGAGGGACGGCCGGAACTCGATATTGGTATTGGAGTCAATACAGGAATTATGACAGTAGGAAATATGGGCTCTAAGAATCGTATGGATTATACCCTGATGGGTGATAATGTCAATTTGGGTGCCCGTCTCGAAGGAACCAATAAGATCTATGGTTCACATATCATAATCAGCGAATTTACATACAGTGACGTCAAGGACCAGGTCATTGTCCGTGAGCTTGATAATATCAAGGTCAAGGGCAAGAGCAAACCAGTACGCATCTATGAACTCATTGAAGTGATAGGACATGACCCTGAAAAGAGTATTGCCAAACTTAGTGAAAATAAGTGAGAAGGAATATCATTATCTGACCTCGGAGCTCGGGCTTCAGACGAAACGTCTGGAGCTGCTCGAGGAAATCTTCCGATCCTTCCCTACAGGATCTGTTTTTGGATCTAGGATGAACCGTATCTCTGAAAAGATGCGTGAAGTGCTGGAGGCAGAGACATTTCTTTTTTTTCTGGAGCAGAAAGATTCTCTCCAGAAGCCACTTCTTTGCGTTGTGGGAAAATCTGCCCGGATCGTTCTCAAAGAACAAAAATCCATCCTTTCCCATGCTGAAGTGGCGATTGTCAAGAAAAGGAAAATGAAAGGAAACAGGACTTTTACCCCCTTGCTGGCAGAAGTCAGGAATTGGATTGCTCACCCGCTGGTGTCCGGAACGGTTGTGTTTGGATATGTGATTGCTTTCAATAAAAAGGGCATATCAAATTTTTCCAGGAATGATTCCAACTTCCTTTCTGCTTTCGCCAGACATGCCATGACAGTCCTGGAGAACAGGGAGCTGATCTATCAGAGTGAAAAAAAAATCCAGGAACTTTCCATCCTCATCAGGGCTTCGGAACTGGGCAATTCCACCTTGGAACTTCATGTTCTTCTTTCCCGGCTGATCGCTGAAGCAAAAAGGCTTATAGGTGCGCAGGCCTCATCCATATTGCTTTATAATGAAAAAAGGAAAGAACTTGATTTTTATGTCGCATCCAGCAAGCAGATACATGTTTTAAAAAAGATGACTGTTCCCATAGGGGAAGGGATTGCCAGTTGGGTTTTTCTGAATAAAAAACCTGTCATCATCAATGATGTTGCAAAGGATTCCCGTTTTTATGAAGAAGTGGACAAGCAGACCCGTTTCAAGACCAAATCCATGATTGCAGTCCCGCTTCTTGCCAAGGACGAGGTCGTAGGGGTCATTGAAGTCATCAACAAGCAGTCTGGTGATTTCAATGTGAATGACATTTTGCTTCTTACGGCCATCGCTTCGCAGACAGGCATGTCCATACAGAATGCAAGGCTTTTTAGGAAAACAGAGAAGCTTCTTTTCAATACGATCAGTTCCCTGTCCCAGGCAATTGATGCGAAAGACAGGTATACACGTGGACATTCAGACCGAGTGACTGAGTATAGCATGATGATCGCTGAAGGGATGGGCATGAGCCGTGATGACGTGAAAAATGTCCGTCTGGCAGGGATTCTCCATGATATTGGTAAGATAGGGATCAATGAGAAAATCCTCCTGAAACAAGGCAAGCTTTCTGATGAAGAATGGGAAATCATCAAAAAACATCCTTTGATAGGCGAGAAGATACTTGAACATATTGATGAAATCCGGGAAATCCTTCCAGGGATAAGGAATCACCATGAACATTTCAATGGGGAAGGGTATCCTGATAAGAAGGAGAATGACAATATTCCTCTTCTTGGGAGGATTATTGCAGTTGCAGATGCCTATGATGCAATGATATCTGAACGTCCCTATAAGCCTGCTTATTCTTCTGATGAGGCCATTAAGGAATTGAGACGTTGTTCTGGTAAACAGTTTGATCCGGGTATAGTTACTATATTCATAGACCAGCTAAAAAAGAAAGAGATGATTAATTCTAAGGAGTCCCAATGAGTACTGTAAAATGGTATGTTAGGACGGAGAAAAAAATCAAGGCTGACACCCAACCCCGTCATATCCCCAAAGGGATGTGGGATAAATGCCCTTCTTGCTCCGCAGTCATTTACAAAGAGGAACTGGAAGGAAATGATTTTGTTTGCACCAAGTGTCAGTATCATTTCAGGATCGGTTCAAAACAGCGTATTGATCTCCTGATCGATAAGGGAACATTTAAAGAAATCAACGCTGATATCAGGTCTGCCGATCCGTTGGGTTTCTCCTCACCTTCAACAGGCGAGACCTATGATGATAAGATCAGGGCTACTATGGAAAAAACAGGACTGAATGACGCTGTCATTACTGGTACAGGCAAGGTGGAAGGGATTCCTGTCGTGATTGCAGTCATGGATTTCAAGTTTTTTGGTGGCAGTATGGGTTCTGCTGTAGGTGAAAAAATCACCCGTGCTGTTGAACGTGCTCTCAGATTACGTATCCCCTTGATCATTGTATCGACTTCAGGAGGAGCCAGGATGCAGGAAGGGGTTTTCTCCCTTATGCAGATGGTCAAGACTGCTGCAGCATTGGAGCTCCTGAACCAGGCGAAAATCCCTTACATTTCTATTTTGACAGACCCTACGACAGGGGGGGTTACAGCCAGTTTTGCAATGCTAGGAGATCTCAATATCAGTGAACCTGGTGCTCTGATAGGTTTTGCCGGTGCTAGGGTCATAGAACAGACCATACGGCAGAAGCTTCCAAAGGGTTTCCAGCGAAGTGAATTCCTGGTAGAACATGGTTTTGTGGATGCCATTTTTCATAGGAAAGAATTGAAGAAGAATCTGGCTAAGATCCTGTCCTATATGACAGGAATAAGATATTAAAAAATTGACTATATAAGTAAATGAGGATATATTTAAAATACTTAAGATGTGACAGGAGGATTTCATGGCTAAGGTTACTCTAAAAGGCGTTTCAAAGATCTACCCAGGGAATGTCAGAGCTGTAGATAAGGTTGATATCGAGATAAAGGACAAGGAATTTGTGGTATTGGTAGGACCTTCCGGTTGTGGAAAATCAACAACCTTGAGAATGGTCGCTGGTCTGGAAGAGATTTCCGAAGGGGAAATGTTCATTGGTGATAAGTTGGTCAATGATGTTCCTCCAAAAGACAGGAATATCGCGATGGTTTTCCAGAACTATGCTCTCTATCCTCATATGAGTGTTTATGACAATATGGCCTTCGGTCTTAAGCTTAGGAAATATCCAAAGAATCAGATTGACATGCGCGTGCGTGAAGCTGCTGCTATCCTTGGTATAACAGAGTTGCTTGATCGTAAACCTAAGGCCTTGTCAGGGGGACAGCGTCAACGTGTTGCTGTCGGTCGCGCTATAGTACGTAAACCTGAGGTTTTCCTTTTTGATGAACCACTTTCGAACCTTGATGCGAAACTGCGCGTTCAGATGAGAACGGAAATTAACAAGCTCCATACACGCCTTCAAGCAACGATGCTTTATGTAACCCATGATCAGGTTGAAGCTATGACTATGGGCGAACGTATTGTTGTCATGAAAGACGGTGTTGTCCAGCAGATTGCTGATCCCCTCACATTGTATAATAAACCAGTCAACAGGTTTGTGGCAGGATTTATTGGTACTCCTCCTATGAATTTCATGGAAGTGACAATCAAGAAAGAGAATAACGTATTCTGGCTTGATGAAGGGAAAGTCAAGATCAAGTTGCCTGCCCAGTATAATGAGAAAGTTGCACCCTATGATGGTCAGAAAGTATCTATGGGTGTCCGTCCTGAAGATCTTTATGACAAGCTTTATTATAAGGGAACCAAGGATGATAATGTGATGAAGGTTACAGTAGAAGTTGTGGAACCTCTTGGTTCAGAAACACTCATCTACACGACTACAGGGAAACACCAGATCACATGTAAGATTGATGCTAATGACAAGGCTGATGTCAATCAGGACATTGAAATCATTGTCGACATGGCAAAAATCCATCTGTTTGACAAGAGCACTGAAAAGTCTATTCTGATTTAAGCATCTGTTCCAGTCTCTTGGAAGTTGTCTCAAATTTATGCTTGCATTTCTTCAGACTGATGAGCTTGATATCAAGGGCATAGACTATGTTTTTAAAGATGTTCATGGAATTCCTCCCGTGCATCGCTTATAATATGATTTTCGGATGAAATACGGAAAACCTCAACATATTTCGGCTTTCAAGACGTTTTTTCTCATGCTTTTCCCCTTTCTTTTCTCCTTGTTGTCATGTGGTGTAGAAGAGTTTCTTCCTCCGGATTATTTGCGTCCTGTCTCTGGCGTGCAAGCTTATCCACATAATGGTTCTGTTACAATCCTTTTTCATAGTCAGAATTCCGAGTCTAAATTCGATGGGTTTAATGTCTATCTCAGCACTTCTTCATCCTTGGCAGGAAGGGATCTTGTCCCCATTCGGAATAACAATACTGAACCAACATTCATATCTTCGGCTTCTGTTATAGCAACTGATCCTGTTGTTACAATACATCTTGATGAAGATTCTGATGGCAATCCTCTTCAGAATGGCACGACCTATTATTTTGCGGTAAGAGCGCATAATTATGACTCTTTTGAAAGTGATTTTTCAATGGAGGTTTCTACCACACCGAGAGTTGAATCTGTCACTCAATGTGAGGTGGCTTTGTCAAACGGATATTCCTTGCGTACTGGATCATCTGGGCAGCCTTGGGATTTCAAGACAGTCATGTCCATGGGAAACCTGCATTTTGTTTCAACAACATGTCAAATCAAAGATGAAGGGTTCTATGATAATCCGATGTCATATAATAAGGTGACAGATGGTGGTTTTTCGCTCCCCGGTTCCTATATCCGGATTTACACGAATCACCTATACGTCTTTAAAACTGATGAAGACCGCTTCGGTAAGGTATACATAGACAGTATTGATGGCTTGGTCATCCATTTCAGATGGGCCTATCAGGCTGTATTAGGAAACAAGGATATTTAATATGGGGTTGCTGTTATCACTGTTTTTTTTAGTGATTATGGCCTTGATCATCATCAAGTTAGGCTTGGACAGGAGCCATTTTTTAGCACCCAAGATCGTTCTGTTGTACTATTTTTTGGTTGTTTTTATAGGTACTGTGTTGGGGGCATTCTTTTTGCCCTTGATAACTAGGTTTCTTGATGGTTTTTTTCATGTCAATATACTTGCAGCCTTTATCGGTGGAATTGGCTCTTTTTTGCTGTTTAAGAGGCTTTTAGACCAAAGAAAGTATTAATTTCATCTTTGTTTTTGCCGATAATCCTAATAAGTATTATCTATTTGAGAAATGTGGACAGGATTCATGAAAAGACCTTTTTTATTGTCATTTATTGTCCTTTTCATTTGCACTGGAACAGGGGGGGCTGCCTGGCTTCTTCCTGTTGATGAAGACAAATCGAGCGAAACCATAGCCACCCCGTCCTCTTCTACGCAGGCCAAACCTGTTGAAAAGAGTGGTTTTGCAGGACTGCTGGAAGAAGAGGCAGAAGACTCTCCCTCCAGTGTAAAATATGAGGTTTCATTGTTGAATGCAAAAAAACAGGATCCTGCGACTATCGCTGTTTCATGGCAGAATCCCTCCAGCATACAAGGTTATGTCCTGAAGATTTATAGATTTACAGAAAGTTTTGATTCTGAGAATAAGTTGATAGAGGACAGGTTGATATCGACCCTGAATCCTCCTGCGAATACTTTTGTGGACAAGCCACAGTCTGCTGGAAAATACTTTTATGCGGTTACTGTCACTTATAATAATACAGAGTATAAGAACCTCACTCCGGATGTATCATATAGCACTGTTGGTCTTTCCGTGACTCCTGTAGTGGAGCCTCCTAAACCGGTATTGTCCCCAATGCCGACAGGACTGGTTGCAAGACTCAAGGGAGCTGACGCGGTTGTAGTCTCTTGGGAAATAGCAAAGGATACAAATGTCAAATACAATATTTATAGGGCAGTAAAACCCATTCAGAAATCAGAAGATTTAGTACAGATGATCAAGTCGACTCGTAGCGAATTCGTTGATGAGGCTCTTAGCCCTGGGGAATACTATTATGCAGTCACTGCAGTAAACCAGGCAGGCGAGAATCGTGTTGTCGGGTTAGGGACAAATTCACTTGTTGCTGCTGTAGTAGTTTCCAAACCTGTAGAAGTGGTGAAAGCTCCTGAATCTGTTGTGGTACCGGTTTCCGTTGAAAAGAAAGAGCCTGTTGTTCAAGCGCCTGTAATGCCTGCAGTGACGGTTCGTACTGAAACTGTAACAGTCAAGCCACCTGTGGTCATTGAACCAAAGGTGGAAGTGAAACAACATAAGGTGTTGAAGGATGAAGATTATTTTAATAAGCTGCTTGTCAATATAAAATATGATTCTTTTTTTGAAGGCAGATACCAAAACGCTCTGGCTAAATTGAAGATCTTGGTTTCTGAACCTTCCTGTCCTGCTGATGTGAAAACCGAAGCTGAACTCTTCATTGGAAAGAGCTATTACCATCTTGGCCGTTATGTGGATGCGATCAAAATTCTGGTGAAAATAAAAAAAGATTATCCCGAGGAAGCTGATTTCTGGATTTCCAGGGCAGCTGATAAGCTATAAATAACTGATATGGAGGAATACCATGAGTAAGGATTTCAAGGTTTTTTTGACTGTCTTCATTTTCATCCTTGTGCTGACAGGTGTGATTGCGGCTTTCTATTTTCTGTCTGCTAGCCGTGTAGAAAATGTGATGACCAGAGCTGGAGAAAAATACCAGTTTGGTGATGTCCAGGATGTCAAGACCGGAATTGAGATGTATTCAAGCATCATGAATAACAGACAGAATTCCCGTGAAAAAATCGC
Source organism: Brevinema andersonii (assembly GCA_020722765.1). GTDB lineage: Bacteria > Spirochaetota > DYKD01 > DYKD01 > DYKD01 > DYKD01. The sequence continues at coordinate 18,507 of DYKD01000042.1, forward strand.
TGAGGCCGCTTTCAAGGCTGCGGATGGATACATGTTGCTCTCTGAAAAGACCAAAGACCCTGCAAAAATGGATATTGCCAGGCAGAAATATAGGGATATCATTGTCAATTATGCTGACACAGTCTATGCAGGACAGTCTTTCCTCAGGGTCGCTCATATCAATATGCTTCAAGGTAATTATGATACGGCTCTTGCAGAGCTTGACATGATATTGACGAAGTTCACTGATCCTGTCATCATTTCTGATGTCTATAACCAAAAGGCGGAAATTTATTTTTCCATAGGTTATTATGATAAGGCGCTCTATTATTTCAATAGAAACGAGAATATGAACAGTGAATTGGCGGTCCTTGGAAGAGCAAAGACATATCTCAAGATGGGGAACACTCCAAAAGCGATAGATATCTATGAGGACTTTATCAAATATAATGCTCACAATCCTATTGTGAAGAGCGTATCAGCGAAGTATTTGGAACTGGTATATAATTATGCTTTTAACCTTTATTCTGCAAAGGACAACCTTGCAGCAGTCAGTTACTTTACGAGGCTTATCGGACAGTTCCCTGAGAATCCAAAGGTAGAGAATGCATGGTATTGGATCGGGGAATGCTATTATGACCTGAAAGATTATTCTCGGTCTATCGAAGCGTTTAACAAAGTCCTTGAAAACAGGAGAAGCTTTGTCAAAGATCCTGATGCGCTTTTGAAGATGGGATTCTGCTATTTTGAGCAGGCTGATTATTACAGGGCTTTGAAGCAGTTTGATGCCATCCTTGACAATTTTCCCGACAGCAGGCTGGTTGTGAAAGCCCAAAAATGGAAAGACCAGACGATGCGGGAAATCAAGTACCAGTAAGAAAATCTTTTTCAGCATAAAAGGACGGTTTCCCCGTCCTTTTTTTTGTCCTTTTATAGTTGTTGTAAGGTGATTGAGCATCTCCAAAGGAGAATGCTGTGAGTTCCTTGACTGACCATCAAATTCTTATTTTTTTGCTTCAGATTTTATGCCTGCTTTTTGTGTCCAAATTATTAGGTGAATTTGCTAAAAAACTCGGTGCGCCTCCGCTTGTAGGTGAAATCCTTGCGGGAATAATCCTATGTGCTTCCGTCCTCGGCAGGTTTATGCCGGATCTGTATAATACTGTTTTCCCAGTGAATCCTGTCCAGGACAGTATGTTGGATACTATGGCTCTTATGGGAATCCTGTTTCTCCTTCTTACAACAGGTTTTGAAGTCAATGTTTCCACGCTTTGGAGCCAGAGAGGATCTACACTGAAGATTGGAATGATAGGAGGAACACTTCTTATGGCTTATGCTGTTTCTGTCAGTGGGACTCCTATTATCTCTAAGATCATGCATGACCTGAAAATACTGAAGACGGATGTTGGGCTTACTATTATTCTGGCTTACGTCGTCAATGAAGTAATGGGGTGGTTCCTGTTCACCCTTGTTTTGGTATCATCGCCAGTGTTTTGGCTGGTCCGTTGCTCTCTTTGGTTATCAGGTTGAAGAAAACTTTTGATGTGAAACAGTATTTTCCATATACAGCCATCATTGGAGATGTCAACGCAAGTAACAGGTTTGATGCATTGAAGGAATTGTCAGACCGGGCTGCTTTCATCTTAGGTCTGAAGCCTGGTCTTGTATTGTCCTATGTAAAAAAGCGGGAGGAAGTCATGAGTACGGGACTTGGCCAGGGGTTGGCAGTGCCACATGGAAAAATACCTGGGATGGAAAAACCTTTGATTGTTTTTGCACGTTCACATCATGGATTGGAATGGGATTCACCGGATGGACAACCTGTTCATCTGATGTTTCTTATCCTAACTCCTGAGCATAATAGTGATATCCAGGTGCAGATTCTTGCACTCATCGCTAAAGCCATGCTTAACCGCTCTTGCCTAAGAATATCATGAGATCTATCACCACACCACGGATGTATGAGACCATCGTTTATGAATTAAGCAGGCACATTGAAAATGAAGCCGCTTAACAATCGGTTCCTGACAGTTTGCCTCAATCCAACCCCGCAGAAGACCGTGTTTCTCGGAAGTATTGTCTGATAAATCACTTATTTTGGGAGTAAGATGGAAGTCATCCAAGGTAAATAAGTGATCAATAGGACATTAAGGATGATGAGGGCAATGAAAGGGAATGCGAATCTGTATAGCTTCCCTAAGGATTCATTGAAAGTATATGAGGCGATAAAGAGGTTTAGTCCGACAGAGGGTGTAAGATATCCCAGTTCCATGTTTGCCAGGAAAATGATTCCCAGATGTATGGGATCTATGCCATAGGCTTTTCCGAGTGGCAGGATGAGTGGGACAACTACAATGATTGCAGAAAAAATGTCCATGAGACATCCCGTAATAAGTAAGGCTATGTTGAGAAGCAGGAGGAATAAGTATTTTGAATGGATGATCTGTTGTGCGCCTTCCACAAGACGGAGGGGTAGTTCAGTATCGACAATATAGTAAGAAAGACCTTTTGCAGAGGCGAGTATGATGAGGACCCCGCCAATTAATACCAGGCATTTTCGAAGGATGTTTCCTAAATCAGTAATTTTAATATCTTTATGTATGAATAATCCTACAATCAACGCATAGGCTGCTGCTACAGCACTTGTTTCTACCAATGTAAAAGTGCCTGAGAAATATCCTAACAGGATGATTATTGGCAACATGATTTCCCAGATGGCGTTTTTTAAACTGAGCAAGGCCACTTTTGGATTGAACGGGTGTAACGGTGTTTTTGCTACTATAGAATGACGGACACCAACAAGCATGAATGTGATGAGCATGAGAATTCCTGGAAGCAAACCGGCTATATACATGTGCATGATGTTCACTTGGGCCATTACACCATACATGATCAGTGGTAAACTGGGAGGGAACAGGAGACCGATGCTTCCACTTGCTGTAAGAAGACCCAATGTGAATTTTTTTGAGTACCCATTCTGGATGAGCACATAGGACATGAGTCCGCCCAGAGCCAGTATGGTTATTCCAGATGCGCCGGTGAATGTAGTGAAAAAGGCGAAGAGGACAACTGCTGCAACAGCCATGCCACCAGGCATCCATCCTAGCAATGATTTGAAAAGTTCAACGAGTCGTTCACCTGCTTTTCCGCCAGCAAGGAGAAATCCAGCAAGTGTGAAAAGGGGGATAGCGACAATGGCAGGGCCTGTCAGTATGGAGTATGCCTCATTGGGGATTACAGCAAGTGTCCCACTAGCTCTTATGAAAAGGAAAATAGATAAGCCTCCTAGGACAGTAAAAATAGGAGCGCCAAAAAATACAGATGCAGCAAGGAGAATAATCAGAGGAAGGGATATTGTTTGCAGAAAAGGGAAAAGCGCTGCTGTTGCACTTTCCATAAATGGCAGGAGGCTGCTGTTGGGAAAGATAACTCCAAGCGTTGATGTTATGGATTCCATGCTTATAGCCAGACCAAAAGCCAATCCGATAAAGGAAGGTATAAGCATTGATGGTTTTTCTTTTTCAATCCGCCTGAAGAAAAGAAAAGCAATTGTGAAATAGACAAAGGGCATGGCTAAGAGGATGAGTTGCAAGGGAATGAATCCGACTTTTTCGCTTGGATCAATTGCGATGAGGACAAAAGAGAGGGAAGCGAACCCCAAAGCTGTGAGAACCATGATAATGAATAGGTTGGTCAGGCTGTTTGTGAGTTGTTTCTGTTGGTCTGTCATCCTGTCAATAAAAGCATTAAAAGCAAGATGTTTGCCATCCTTTGTGGTGATGAGTCCACCAAGAAATGTGATGAGCAATACGATATGCCTGATGTATTCAGAAGACCCTGTGATTCCAGCTTTGAAAAAGACCCTAAGTATTATCTCTGTGATGGGAAGCAATGCAAGTATGATGAGCAAGCTGTAAGTGAACCAGGATGGGAAAGCTCTCAAAGCTGTTTTTAAGGGATTGCTCATTTAGCGGAAGCCCTATAATCTGCAAGCATTTTCTTGATCTGGTTGTAGACTTGGAGATCGAAAAGCTTGCCTGCTAGGAGTTTTAAATAACCATCTTCTACGACTTTAGACCATTTTTCGAGAGCCTCAGGTGAAGTTTGATGTACTTTCAATCCGTTTTCAGCCATAATGGCCATAGCCTGTTTTTCACTGGATCTGATTTCAGTCTGCATCTCAGTGCCAATTTTTCTTGCTGAAGCAATCAGTTTTTTCTGTGTTTCTACTGGAATCTTGTTCCATGTTTTTGTGGAAACCATGATTGCTCCAATGAAGGGAGCCCATTTCATAGCGCTCATGTTGGGAGCTAATGCAAACCATTGGTAGGATGCCGCTGTCAGGGGACTTGTCGTGAATGTATCAACCATACCACTTTGCAATGCTGTCATGAGATCGTTAGCAGGGAGTGGGACTGGATTGAATCCTTGCTGTTTCCAGACAATGATTTCATCCGTACTGTTTTCAAGGACGAAGAGTTTGCATTTTTTCATGTCATCAGGAAATACGATTTTATGTTTTGAGAAAAAGTTTGCCCAACCGACTTTTGTCCAAAATATGACTTTGTACCCTTTCTTCTCAAGATTTGCTTCATAGATGGGAGTCATCTTGGACATGATGTAATCAAGTTCAGCTTCAGTACGGATGAGCAAAGGTGTCTGTAAGGACATGACACCAAGGTCAAGAGAAGCTATTCCCATGCCTGTGATTCCTGCAGCGTCAAGTTGTCCAAGCCGCATTTTCCTGAGCATATCCGGTTCGTTGCCGGCAATACCACCTGAATAGATCTTGATCATCACTTGTCCAGACGATAGTTTTGACCACTCTGCGTTGATTTTTTTAAGTGCAACATCCCAAGGAGATCCTATGGGAGCCAGGCTTCCAAGTTTGATGACAACCGGAGTCTGCGTGTACGCGTCATTGGTAAGAAGGAAGAGAAGAGCTGCAGATGTGAGAAGTGAAATGATACTTTTCATCAATAGTCTCCTTTATTTGGATAGATGATATCATCGACATGTTCAACAAGCCATTTTGCTTTTCTTTGTGATATGATGTTCAATGTTTTTGTTGATGGGGATTTTTCAATATCAACATTGAGTGCTTGTTCAAGAAGTGAAAGGAACTCTCTCTTGTCCTGGTTGTTGACAGCGACAGAAGTGGCAAGTGCGAGGTAAGTGCTTGCATTGGCTCCTTTTGATATTTCCAGAGCTTTCTTGAAATGTTCACGTGCTTTTTTTTCGCTTCCACCCATCGCTGCAGGAAGGCTTCCATAATAAGAGATGAAAAACTCGTGTGCTCCTCCGTTCTCCAGGGTTTCATCAAGTTCAAGTACTTTGCTTATGAGTTTGACCGCCTTGGGTGACGATACGGACAGAGACATGTCAAAACTGTCAGTTGTGAAGGCAGCCATCCATGACATTCCTATCCAGTAAAGATAGGGAGCGTCGTCCTTCTTGCATTTCGTAAGCAGCTCATCCATCTTGTTCTCTTTGATTGAATTTGTGAATCCTGTGTGTCGGGCTTCCATCGCACGGAAGAGATAGGAGCGGCTTCTAAGGTACATTTTTTTTGCACGTTGCAGAGTTTCCAGCTTTTCGTTAATTCTGGTGTCAGGCATCTGTTCTGCAGGAGTTTGTAGGAAGGCAAAGGAGTAAAAGATGAAAACTTTGGCTGTAGCCAAAAGGAGAGCCGGATCATCGGGGTTGGATTCCAGCAAGGTTTCATAGATCTTCATAGAAAAGGGAAGGGCATCCTTGATGAGTTCAGGATCTTCATCACCTAGGAAGACAGTGCTTTCACCTGATGAAAGCATCTTACTGGCCTGTTTCACTACGAATTTGTTTGCAGAACATCCGCAGAGAAGCATGAGGGAAATGAGTAAAAGGGGTAAAAGGGTTCTTTTTATTTTCATGAAATATAATACAAGGAATTAGTATAAATGTCAATTATTCGATTTTTTTGACTGGTGGAGACCTTGTATAATAACCTTCTTTGAGGTTGAAATCAACATGACATAATAGCGATATTTGACAGGAACAGGACTTTTTAGTATATTATAACATGTCATCTTTCTGTATTTGAGGTCGATTGTTGAATTCCAAACTTGAAAAACCGTTTTTAGCAATATGTCACTGAAGCAATTTGCTGTTATGAACCAATTGGGAAAGGAACGAAATCCGTTTCACTTCATTATCAGTTACGACTTGGAAGAAGTCCTCCTTTTCCCTGACAAACAATGTCATGATGATACTGTCCATTTTTCTTTCCCTGAAAAGACTGCACCATCTCCGAGTCTGTCTAACCATTCGGCAACCATTCTGGAAAGATCTCCAGTTCCTTTTGAGACATACAAGAAGATGTTTGACAAAATACAAGACGAGCTCAGGGAAGGGAATTCATGGCTTGTCAATCTGACATTGTCTACCCCTGTCCGGATTCAAGGCTCTTTGGAAGATATTTACAATATTGCGCAAGCTCCCTATAAGGTTTTTTTTAGAAACAGGTTCGTCTCCTTCTCGCCTGAAAGTTTCGTCCGGATTTCAAACAACAGGATTTCAACTTTTCCGATGAAAGGAACTGTTGATGCATCCTTGCCTGACGCCGAGCTTTTTTTGGTTCAGGATGAGAAAGAGAAGGCTGAGCATGTGACCATTGTAGATCTTCTCAGGAATGATTTAAGCCGTGTATCAAATAATGTGAAAGTTGAACGATTTCGCTACATTGAAAGGATTAAATCAAAAGGAAAGGAGCTATTGCAGACAAGTTCTGAAATCGTGGGGAGGTTGGAGTTGGGTTGGCAAGAGAGGCTTGGGGACCTACTCCAGATGCTTTTACCTGCAGGATCAGTGACAGGTGCACCAAAGAACAGGACTTTGGAAATTATCAATAACGTGGAAACCCACAAACGGGATTTTTATACTGGCATTGCAGGATATTTCGATGGAAACAATCTTGACTCTTGTGTGTTAATCCGTTATATTGGAAAGGATCAAAAAGGATTTGTTTATAAGAGTGGTGGGGGCATCACGATTTATAGCGACGCTGAGAAGGAATATCAGGAAATGTTGGATAAGATTTATGTCCCTATTTATTGAAAGCTTGAAATGTCTTGATGGAAAACCAATGAATGCGGGTTTCCATAATGACAGGATGAATGAAGTCCGAAAGCGGAGGTTTGGTCGTACTGACTTGTTAGATTTGGAAAAGATCATTGTCGTTCCAGAAAATATCAAAAGCGCTATTGTTAAAAGCAGGGTCATTTATTCTGAAGGGATTGTGTCGGTCTCTTCTTCCTTGTATCTTGTGAGGAGACCACGCACTCTGAAGATTGTCCGAAATGATGAAATTGATTATGCGGACAAGTATGAAGACAGGTCTGGTTTGGAAAGATTGTTGAGGATGAGGGACTCTTGTGATGATATCATGATCATCAAGGCAGGTATGGTGACGGACTCTTCTGCAGCGAACATTGTTTTTTTTGACGGCAAGGATTATTTCACACCATCCACTCCTTTGTTAAAAGGCACAAAACGCAGGAAATTCATCGAGCAAGGCATAATCAAAGAGGCTGAAATCAGGGAACAGGACATATTCCAGTTCAAGGAGATTTCGCTTATCAATGCCATGCTGGAATTTGGTGAGACAAGGATTCCTGTGGATTCCCAATCTGTAAGAAAATAACGATGGATGATTTCAAATCAAGAGGAGACCATATATGAAAGTAGCACTAATCGAACTAGGTGATGCGCATGCTGAGTGTCTCTATTCCCAGCTTCTGTTTTTGAAAAAATCAGGTGCAGAAGTTCATTTGCTCTGTTCCTCTGCGATGGAACCACAGGTTTGGCGTTTTGAGGAGGCGGATTCTATCCAATATTTCGCACATAAAAAAGGGAGTTTTTTCAGGAATATGGTAAACACCATGGCCATCAGAAAATTTATTATCAAGAACAGGATTGACAAGGTTGTTTTTAACACGGTTGAAGAGCCTCATGTACGTGGTTTTTTGAATCTCATATTGCCTGGATCAGTGGAATTCATAGGGATCCTACATGACGCATCCAAATACCATGCCGTAGCGCTCTCCCGCGTCAAGAAAATTTTTGTCCTGAATGATTATATCCTTTATAATGTGACAACACGTTTGGGAAAACTGTTTGCATCCTTCTATCCGATTTTCTTTCCGAATTTCAGGTTGGAGGAATTCAATAAGCCATCAAAAGAAATCTGGATATGCATACCTGGACAGGTAGAATTCAGGAAAAGGGACTATAAAGCTCTCTTCAGCGCTTTAGAGACGAAAAGACCCAAAGAGAATCTCCGTTTCATCCTTCTTGGAAGAAGCGACCATCATAATGGGAACGGACGTGAAGTTAAGGAATTCATACGGAGGTCAGGGCTGGAAAAGTTTTTCATGCTGTTTGAGGGATTTATTGATGATGTGCTTTTCCATTCCTATCTGAGAAGCTGTGATTATGTCATGCCTTTGATACATCCAGGAGACCCCTCTTTTGAGACATACATGAATAACCAGGTTTCCGCAGCCTATAATATGGCCTTCGCTTATAAGATTCCCATGATCTGTCATAAAGCTTTGGAACGCTATCCTGATTTTAGGGATACGTCCCTTTTTTATACACCTGAGACAATCGTAAAGACAATCAATGGACTTGGTTCAGTTAAGAAAAACAGGTTTTACAAGGATTCGAAGTGGAAGTTTGAGACGCAACGTTCCCGCTATATTGATTTCATCAAAAGCCAGCGTCCATTGTAATCGTTATGTTTCAGTTTGACAATGCATTACAGCTTGACGTTCTTATAAATGACGATTTTCCGGGAAGGCTGAGGGGATAAGGCGTCAAGATATTCAATCAGCCATTTTTCGAATTCTTCTTTTGAAGGTTTGTTTTTCTTTGAAGAACGGAATGATTGCCTGATGATAGGGGAGGGCCCTTCTTCAATCATGCTTTTTTTTCGTCTTCAGTCAGGTTCATCTGTCTCTTCCAATATCTGGTTAAGTTCGTTTTCCCTTTCAAAAAGTCTGAAATAGTCTCGAAAAATACGAAAAATAAAAAATATGGGGACGGTTCTAATAATGCAGAAAATAATGTCTTTTTTAGACCTAAAACAGGAAATTATCTGGAAGAATAAAGTATATAAAATGGGGACAGTTCTTTAATATTTGAATATACCTGCGAGAGAACTTAAAGTCA
>DYKD01000131.1 GCA_020722765.1 Brevinema andersonii
AGGTCTTTGGCTTGAAAATGACAGTACATTTTCCCAAAGATGTACTGTCATTTTGGCAACCCTTCCAGCGGGGGTTTGACGGGAGGGAGCGGATTTTGGAAGCGGGACAACCTGAGGATGCTGTCCCATCTTTTGTACCTTTCTGAAAACTACTTTTTAAGACCTTTTAACACATCCACCAACTCGCGGACTTGAACAGGCACTGGGAAAGGCTGATATGGTTCCATGTAAACATACGAGAGACCAATCACAGGTTCGTTCAAGATGAAATCGGAAATAGGTTTACCAAAAGCAGTTTTTGACTTTCGAAGTTGCTCTACATCCTCCTCACTGCTCACATGTTTTACAAGGAAGTTTTCAGTCTGAGAAAGAATGTCAATAGGAATGGCTTTCGGGGATTGCGTTGAATACAACAAACCAATTCCGTACTTGCGACCTTCTTTAGCAATCTGATAGAAAATACTATCGGGCTGTGAAAGTAAGTTGTGTGCTTCTTCAATAACGATAAGCACGTCTGTTAGACGCTCATTTTCATTTTCAGTTTCATCAGCATATCTTTCTAAAGCAACATTGAAAAGACGGCTGGCAAGTCGCGCACTAAGAAAACTTACCAGTTCAGGTCTAACAGTGGGTAGGTCAATAATGACTGTCTTTCCTGATATGGCATTCTCGATGGCACTCTTGAACAAATCCTCAACATCATTTGGTGTATGAAAAGCATTAAGAAAAGAGAAACGGGAATAGTAATTAAATAATTTGCGCGCTCCGCCTTGATTCTTGTCCTGACTATCCTCTTCATCATCCGCAGTATTTCGATTTTGCTTCTGCGTCAATGCACTTAAAAATTCGTCTTTTTGACTCGGCAAGTTGTAAGTTTGGCCTCTATGCTTTACTGTTTTTTTAGAAGGGCTAAACCCTGCTCGTAGCAAAGTTCCGTATACATAAGCCATTCTATCTGGAACACGTAACCAATCTCCGCCATCAGGATTTAAACCTTCTCTTGCGCTTTCAAGATACTGAACTTGACCTCCCCCTTCCCGTATATGTCTTTGATACGCCAATTCCATTGCAAGCCAAGGCTCATTGAAAAAATTAATCTTGATTGGCTTTGTTGCATAGGTCTGCGAACGATTAGATTCTTGCTCAATTTTCCTGTTTGTAAACCAAACAATACTATCTTTGATTCCCAATTGGTCAAAAACTTCAATCAAACCTGTTGCTGTTTTTGTAGTTTTCTGGGTCGCGTACTCACCATTGAGATCAAAAATCAACATGCCCATTTTGGGGTAAGTTTTCTTCAATAAAGTAAGAACAACTTTGTTCTCATTACTTTTACCAAAACCTGTTTTACCAAAGTTGGCAGTTCGTTTTCCTCTAAAATTAGAAATATCTACCTGTTTCCTGATGTTCCTACACTCGCCTGCTGGTGAACCTCCAACCCGCAAAAATCCCAAGTCTGCAAAGTGGGTTTGTTCTTGTGACAAATCAGATTGGATACTGACATTGATGAGCGTCTGCAATTCTTTTTCTTCTATACGAGAGACCATTACGTCAATCAGTGAAGGTATATGCCGAGTGGATGGATAGAACTTGTATTGCTCATCTTTGTTCGATGTGTAACTTCCTAAAATGACAATATCGTAATGAAGAAAGTTGATGTTCTTGACCGTGTTTTCATCGGGAGGTAATTGATTTAGTCGTCCCAATGCAAGGGCTTCCTGAAATTTATCATAAGTGACAGGGCGATATTGGGAGGCTGTGACCATTCCCAAGTAAATGTTGTCATTGCCTTTGTAATATGCGCCTGTTTTGACTTTTACGAATTCCCCAAGCATTAATGGGGTCTCTCGTAATTCTTCATAGTTCAAAACCAAAGTGACATTAGTTTTGCCATCTTTGGTGTAGATGTTTGAAACGAAGCCTAACGCTTTGTCAGCCATATTTACCTCTCCATGTCAGGGATTTTGAGACCAGAACGTTTTTCAATTGCCTTCTTGACTTCATTTTCCACAATTTTTACGATCTCGATATCCACAGAAGCGCGCATGTGTGCCTCTGAAACAACAGAGACCGAGCCATCAAATAATAAGGAGCGATGATGGTAAAGTGTATCAACAATTTCTAAAACCGATTGATCGTCGTTTTCGATATACTGCGGCACGTCGAAAGTAAATACAGATTGCAAAGTGTGGAATGTATTGGCAAAAAACTTTCCAGCATAGCGATTACCAAATACAAAACTTCCTTCGACTTCGGGATTCCACTGTCTTTCAAAGCCAAACGTGTAATTCATCAGTTCATCAGGCAATCGATAGTACACAGGGTTTTTGCCGCAATATTTATCCGTCCAATTCTTAATAACTAAAGATGGAATTCCCTCTCTCAGCAATTTAGTCGTCTTTACAATGCCCACCAAGTAGGTTCTATTTTTCTCGAAATACTCGCGTAATTTTTTTACGAATGAATTCTCAACCCCATGTTGTTCAAGCCGTCCATCGCGCACAATAAGCATTTTGAAATCACGATATTTTTCCGCCAACATAACAATATAAGCCCATTCTAAAACGCTTCGTATCGTATTGGTGAAACTTTCGATGTCTTTATAAATATGTTCTCCCAAGTCAGATGGAACAATGCCAGTAACTCTCGAAAATTCCTGCATTTGCGGTTTCTCAAAGAATCTTTTGACATAGTCGCTCCGTTTAGCAGTCATCGCATTTTTTCCTTTATCCGACTCCGCTTTGAGGATGTCGAACAAATCGAAGTTCTTAATGACATGCGTTGTGGTTTCAGGTTGATCTTTGAAGTCGGGCGAAAATGCACTTACGCGAATCATGCCCATACTGATTTCACGGAATTGAGGGAATATCAATTGATTTCCGCCATCTACCGCGACGCTAATTAATCTGCGAGACGATAACGGGGATCGAACAACTTTTACAGAAGCCTCATCAAGGTAAGTTACAAGTTTTTCTACCAACTTGCCAACTTGCTGAAGCAATTCAAAATCGTTCTCTGATAAATGATTTAGAAAAGAGTCTGCCCCCAATGGGTTCGAGATTTGGTCAGGATATGGCATGTTTTACTCCTTGTATTTATCCCCGTATTTCGGGTCACGCCAATATGATTGAATCATTTTATATTCGCCGTCCGTCAGTAAAGTTTTTCCCAGATTTTTCTCAACATCGCGCAATCTTTCTAAGATTTTTTTGCGAGCAGACAAAGTTAGTCTTCCTGGCAAGCCATTAGGCTTTGAAACGCGGTTTTTAGGCAGACGGCCAAACTCCATTAACCAGTCTCGAAACCCTAAAAGTCCTTGATATTCCTGATGAACTTTAACTATTTTCTGCATGGTTCTGTCTTGGGAGACAACCGTACAAACCCAACATCCAAAGCGCGTCTCACGTCCCATATAAACATCTTGTAAGTTTCCTGTGGGATAGCCCCATGTTGGCGCGACAAAATTCAAAAAATCCCATACATCACATTCTCGCCATGTGATAATCGGGGAAAAGTATCCTACATCCAAACGGTTGCTGTGTTGATACCAAACTCCTTGCCCACATTCACCGCCCCTTTGGCATGATAAATTTAGTCTTGCGTCTCTCGCGTCAGATTCTCCAAAACGAACGCCTGTAATGATCAGTGTCTCGTTTTTGTTTGGCAAGGTCTTAATGAATTTATCAACCGAATTGATTTTCAGGCGCGGGGTACACCATCTAAAACCTTGATGAGGTGGTGGATAACCTCTTCCAATGAGATTTGTCCAAAAGGTATCTTTCAATTCTGGCTTAAAAATACGAACTTTGATTCCAAGATTCTGTTTGAGATAATTCATGAATTCGTTCGCATAATTTTGAAGAGTTGGAATTTCAACACCTGTATCACTGTAAACCACTTCTACTTCCATATCGTAGGCTTTAGCAGTCTCAAGAATCAAAATAAGGGCAGTTGTGGAATCTTTACCACCTGAATACATTACCAGCCATCGCTTGAAACCTTTACTTCGCATTAAGTCTATGCCGTAATATGCGCGTTGAACGCTCTCCTCCAAATGCGATGGATGAGATACCACAAACTCTAACATTTCTTTGGCTAACACAGTTGGCAATTGCGTTTGACTATCCATGTTGCCTTCCCAACACCCGTTATTGACTACAAAGAATGATATACGTTGGCGACATTATACCTTCACTGGATAAGATTGATGAAGCCAGATGGACGGCGCGCGGGTGGAAAAGCCGTCCACGAATGAAAACCACGAACACCTGCACTTGCGCCAGGTGCAAGTGTAAACGAACCCGATGGGCGAGTCTTCGTCATCGTGAAAAACCTGCCCTGAGCCTGCCGAAGGGTTCGTGGATGGTTTCGGTGATGATGGCGGCGCGTGGGTGGTCAACGGACTCTGTCGCGGACTCACGGACGGGAACGGACGGATGGCGCGCGGGTGGGAGTCCGCTTCGGGGTGGGGGATGACCAGCGGATGAAAAGCGGACACTTGCACCGAACGCAAGTGCGGTGTAATCGGATGGAGGACAGTGAGTCGCTGAATCCGCTTATCCGTTTAATATCCGCTGACC
>DYKD01000003.1:0-2050 GCA_020722765.1 Brevinema andersonii
GTATGGATGATTTCTAGGGTTTTATATTCCCCACAAAAGTTCTTACTGATTCGGTTTTTTGATCCAAATATATTTGGGAAAAATCGTGTTTTTTTAAAATGAATATTCCATGCTCATCCTATGGGTCATGCCTGTAGGATTGAAGGGCGAGAGGGCATAGTCGGCTTTGATGTTTTTGAACTGACCACCAAGACCAAAACGAAATCCTGTGATTCCTGGGATATCGTCAGATGTTTCATAACCAACCCTGAGGAATGTCTTGTAGTCATGGTGGAAATCAGAATATCTTGCCTCCAAACCGCCACGTATCACTGTAAGAAAATCATTGGCTCCATGGACTTCAAGGACGGGGGTGATCATGATCTCATTTCTGGATCTGTCATACATCACTTTTTTGGTTGAAAGCCCGACTGTAAAATTAAAAGGCATGTTCTCCTTGGAAATATCCGGAATGATGTTTCTGGATGTTCCTATGTTTTTCATGACTAGGGAGAAAGAGACGTCTTCCAAAAAAATGGAATCTCCAATGAATCCGAAATCAAGTGCAAAGTCCGTACGCTTATAAGTATGGAGTGTTTCACTGATCATCTTGATGTTGGCTCCCAGATAGAACCTGGCACCAAAACCTTTTCCACCAAAAACTCTTTTGGCATAGGATAATGAGACTGTGGAGAATCCTGAAGTGAAATTTCCCTCCAACGGATTCCCATCCAGATCCAACGCTTCAATGGCACTTGCCAGATAGAGGGCTCCTGCAAAAAGTCCGAGTGTGCCATATTGTGACAGATCCCATGCGGCAGCGATGTTGTCGTACTGGATATCAGCAAAAAGAAATGCATGGGAATAGGAGATGTTCCGTTTCTGTTCCATCATAGCCAGCCCTGCAGGGTTCCAGTAGGAGGCATAGGCATTGTTGATGATGGGAGAGACGCAGGAAGCCATTCCTGAAGAAGCGGCGTCCGGTTCCAGGAAAAGAAACTCATAGGCTGAGCTTCCTTTTTTTTCAGCATAGAGGAATGAGAGTGACGTCAGAACCAGTATGTGTATGATTATTTTTTTCATGGGATCACTCCTGTGTCCGTCTGTCTTTTATATAAAGGAGCTTTTTGACGGACTTCTTCCCGGAATCTGATGTGATGACCACTAGATAGATGCCACTGGCTATGCCTGTGTCTTTCCATTCAGATATTGGAGTGCCATCATAATTCTTCACTTCCCTCTCCCAGATCTGGATCCCTTTCATTGTATAAATTCCGATTTTTGCATTTGATGGAAGCCTGTCAATTTTCAATGTCTCATCATAGTAGAGAGGATTTGGATAGATTCTTGTGTCAGATGTGTCAGTACCAATCATGCCTGGAACAGGTGGCGGTACCACATAGGATATGATGAAAGTGATAGGTGTGGATGAATAGGAAACGCCTCCAGAGACAGTCACAATGCGTACATGCCAAGTGTCATCAGGAAGAGGCCATGCTGAGTTGATGAAGTTGGTGGCAGATCCAAGATTTGTGCTGAGGAAGTTTACAGAAAAACCGGCATTTGTGGATATCTGGAGTATGTTTGTTGTGACTGATTTGTCACTCCAGCTAAAAGTGATAATCTGTGAATCTGTTATATTGGTACCAGAATGTGGGGAATGGATGGTAACGATTGGGAGTGTGGTTACAATCCTGAAAACGGACCATGAATTTGTTTTTGTGTTGCCAGCCAAATCCGAGGCAATGACACGCCAGCGGTTTGTTGAAGGATCGCTTAAGAGAAATGATGTGGATACTGTTGAAAATGAAAAAGGGATGTTAGTATCAGAAATACCATCCTGGTCTCTGTCAATCTGGAGGATGTTTTCCTTGAGACCTGACCGTAGATCTGTGGCACTCCACTGGAAAGGGATAAGGGTGGTAAGGTACGTGTTTGTTTCGGCAGGGAGTGTCATAGTGATGAGTGGTGGCAGGGCATCGATATTCATGGATAGGACAGGACTTGGGGATGATTTGTTTCCTGCCCTGTCTGCGCTTCTGACTCTCCAATACATTTTGTCCAAAGTTGA